>JAPLWU010000024.1 GCA_026396425.1 Microcaldota archaeon
ATCGAACGAGCTGAAGGCCTGCGCCCCGGCCCACTCGTTCTGGAGCGTGCCCATGAAGTTTATCATCTGCCAGAGGGCAGAGTTGAGGTGCTTGGGCGGTCTCGAGTCAATCTTCCCAGGCACGCCGTTGAACCCCTCGGTTATGAGCTGGCGTATGCTCCAGCCCGCGCAGTAGCCGGATATGCCCATGCTCAGGTCGTGTATGTGGAAATCCCCGCCCTTGTGGGCGTTGCTTATCTCTGGGGGATAAATGTTGCTGAGCGTGTAGTTGGCCACCACGGTTCCGGCGGCATGCATCAGGAGCCCGGATAAGGAATAGCCGGAATTGCTGTTCTCGTTTACGCGCCAGTCCGACTGCTTCAGGTAGCTGTCTATCGTCCTGTCGATGTAGTCGACGACGAGCTGCGTCTCCCTGATTCTCCTCCTCTGGTCCCGGTATAATATGTAGGCCTTCGCGGTCTTGGCGTGGCCCTCCTCTATGAGCACCTTTTCGACAATATCCTGTATGTCCTCGACGCCGGGAGTCTCCCAGCTCTTGTATTTCTCCTCAAGGACCTGGATTACCCTCTTCATGAGCTTCTCGGCCAGCTCCTCATCGCTTCCCCCCACGGCTTTCGCTGCCTTGAAGATTGCGCTCCTTACCTTTTCCCTGTCAAAATCGACAATTCGTCCGTCGCGCTTTCGAATTTTCTTGATTTCCCCCATCTTATCGCCTTCCCGCCTAAACACTACCTATTGTGGTTCGAGGGCGGTAGAAATACAAATGGTGGTATTTTTAAGCTTTGCGGCACCTCCTCGTAGAAAGCGGCAAAACCGCCCGCCCCGTTTTTATTTTTCGACCTTGCGCGCCATGAAGAGCATGAATACGAGGAGGATTACGGCCTGCGGCTGCAGGCATATCCCCGCGTTTTCCTCCAAATAGGACTCGTTCACAGACCTTGACGTTGCATTCTCCGCTATCCCGTCAATGCCGCCGTTCTTCTCCTCTGCGTATGCCTCGTCTATCAGGCCGGATGCCCGTTGCAGGCGCATCATTGTCATGTCGTATTCTCCGTTGACGTAGTATTCCAAAGCCGAGTTGTAATCCTCCCTTGCGCTCTCCAGCTTGCTGGCGGACCCCAGTTCGGCGATGGCTTGGCCGTACTTCGTTATGACCTCATTCATGTACTTGCTGGTCTTGAACGGCGAGGTCTGGCTCCAGGCGACTCCGCGCATGAATTCCGCGAATTTTTCCGAATCCCCGGCGAATTCCTTGCCCGGGTAAATCATGCCCTCCGTGTCTGCGCCTCCGGCCGCCTTTGACATGCACCCAAGGGTTATCTCATTCCGCCTGCGCCAATCATCCGTCGCCTCTTTCACGTCCGCAAGGCAGGCATAGGTCCCCCTCAGCGCATCCTCCCCGTATTTTTTCACGTAGGCGCGGATGACGAGCTCGGAATACGCATATCCGAAAGCGGTCACGCCCTGGTCCGTCGGGTTCCAGCTCTCCATGTAGCTCGCGTTCGTTTCGTAATACTCCTTCAGGTCGGCAAATGAAGCGCTGGGCGCGTCCTCCTGGAAAATGTCGTCGAAGAAAACGATTCTCCCGGTGCCGGAGCCCTGGGACCATAGGGCGATGTTCGCGAGATGCGCCGTGTACTCGCTCGTGCCCTCGTCGAACCAGAAGTCGCCGGCGCTATTCCATACGAGCACTCCGGCATTGAATCCGTGGGTGAGTTCGTGGATTGCCACCGAGGGCTCCCGGTTGCTGATTTCCTCCTCTATGCCCATTTCGCAAACGGCTCCTCAAGCCCCGTTGCCTCGCCGATTATGGGATAAAGCCCGTCCGCCCCCGCGGACGCGTTCTCCAACGCACGGTTTTTGTCAATCACAAAAAACCTTCCCACCTCTCTCGTCGAATAATCGCCCCTCTCCTCAGAGCCCAGCCAGGCCATCCTCGCGCATCCGAAATCTGCGAATTCAACAGTATTCCCGAACACCGCGTAATCGCGCGGCTCGGCCGAAAGGAAAGTGTTGCTCCCGAAATCGAAAGTCGCCCTCGTCCCGTTCCTGACCGGGAGGCAGAGGGTGGCAACCCGCAGCTTCCCGTATTCCTTGTCTAACCCCCGCTTCGTCATCGTTATGGAGACGCTGGTCGGCCCTGCCGAGGACGGCTTGAAACTTATTACGGAATTGTTCGGCCCGGCATCCAGCCCGTAGTTCCAGACCTCCCTTCCCCCGTCGCGCACCGACACGATTTCGAGCCCGTTAGTGAATGCGAAAGTATACGAAGAGAGTTGGACGCCGAAAACGTCGTTCCAGACCATTGTTATGCTATCTTCGCCAACCGCAATGTCGTACCAGTAGGAAACTGGCTCCACGGTCCCCGCGCTTGCGGCCGAGGAGGCCAGGCACACGAGCAAAAGCGCAACCAGCGCTACTTCCCTGCGTATTTTACTCTCCTCCCTTCAATCGAATACTTGCCTTTTGAGAATGAGTCCACGATTTTCGGGAGCCCGACGTGCTCCTTCCTTAATATAGCTTCGGAAACTTCATCGGCGGTTTTGCACCCGCTTATGTCGACCGCCTCCTGCAGTATTACCGGCCCGCCATCGAGACTTTCATCTACAAAATGAATAGTGTAGCCCGAAATTTTCGCTCCGTAATCAAACGCATCTTTTTGCGCGTGGGCTCCAGGGAAAGCCGGCAAAAGCGAGGGATGGATGTTTATCATTTTTCCCTTGTAAGCGGTGAGAAGAGCCGCATCCTTCACGAGCCGCATGTAGCCCGCAAGCACAACTAAACCAACCCGCAATTCGTCCAGTTTTTTCCCAATGGCCTTATCGTGCTCCTCCCTCGCGGCAAAATTTTTCCTTTCGACAACAAAAACAGGAATTTTGTTCTTTTTCGCCCTTTCAATCGCCTTCGCTTCCGGGTTGTCGGTTATCAAACCAACAATTTCGGCATCAACTTCCCCTTTCCCGATTCCGTCGATTATGGACTGGAAGTCCGAGCCCCTGCCGCTTGCAAGAACGGCAACGCGAATGGTCATGCTATGGCTTTTACTTGCTCACTTTTAAAAACCGATGTTCACTTTTGTTTCTTCGCACGCCTATGCTTTCGCGTCTCGTTTGAAAACCAGCGTTCCGAACCGCAGGGGGGCTTTGCCCCCCTTCAGTTTCAGGGTCCTCCTGATTCCCCCCACCCGCTTTCATTCGTTTCGCGGCACTCCTATGTTTTCGCGTCCCGTTTGAAAACCAGCGTTCTCTTTTCCGTAACCACCGCATCGACTTTTGCGTCGTGCTTCTCGACAGGAACCTCATCTACGACTTGGCACTCGAAGGCCAGCCCGATTACCAGGCAGCGCAATTTGGGTATGAACGAATCGAAATAGCCCTTTCCCCTTCCCAGCCTGTTCCCCCTCTCGTCAAAAGCGACTCCGGGCACGAGAGCCAAATCAATGTATTTTTCGTTCGCGCGCCTCGCCCCTTTCGGCTCCATCACGCCGAAGCTCCCGCTTTCAAGCCCGATGAGCGAACCAATCTCGCATGCGAACATTTCGTTGCCTCTTACTTTCGGGACAAATACTCGCTTTCCTCTCTCCAGCGCCCTCATTATTATTTCGTGCGTGCCGACCTCGCCCTCCTTCGAGACGTAGCAGAAAACGCATTTTGCCTTAGCAAACTCCTCGGAATCCAGTATTTTCTCCGCGATTTTTTTCTCCGCCTCCTCCCTGTCTTTCATTGCCATGACGCAGGCCTTTATCCCCTCCCTGACTTTGTTTTTCATCGCCCCACCCGCCCGAATTCCTCCCCGGCAACCTCGTTTTTCATCCCCGCGCGAGTCCCTTCATCCCCGCCAAACCTTCTCATCCCCCACCCCTTGCTTTTCATCCGCGCCTTCAACCGCAATAACCTCCCCGAAAATCCCGCTCTCTTCCGCAATTTTTTCGAGTTTTTTTGTCCCCAATGCTCCCGGAACCGATGAAGAAGTGACGATGGCAGTTCCCCCAAGCCCCGCAAGCTCCATCAAAAACCCCCTCGCGTCCTTCGTTTTCATCACCCCAATAACAAATACGAATTCCCTCTTAAAAAGCTTAAGCGACTTTGCGAGCTCCCTCGCTCCGTGCGGGTTGTGCGCCCCGTCCATAATCACCAATGGTTTTCTTGAAACAACCTCCAATCTGCAAGGCATAACCGCCCTCGAAATTCCCCTTTCAATGGAATTCTTTCCCAGCCCGATTTTTTCGCACATGGCCGCGGCCAGGGCAGCATTTTTTCCCTGGTGCGCCCCCAACATGGCGAGCCCGACTTCGTATTTTCTTTTGCACCGAATCGAGTAATCGTTCGCCAAATCACTGCATTCAACAGTTTCGTAATCGAAATCCTCTTCTAGAACGAGCAGTTCGGCTTTCCTTTTTTTGCATTCCCCGCGTATGGTGCGCAAGGCCCTCCCCGTCTCGCACGTTGCAACGAAAGCCCCGTCTTTTATGAGCCCGCATTTCTCCCTCGCAATCTGCTCAACCGTTTTGCCCAGCCATTCCGTATGCTCAAGGCCGACGTTGGTTATGGCAACCGAATCCCCATCCGCAATGTTGGTGGCATCGAGCCTCCCGCCCATCCCAACTTCCAGCACGGCCCTCGCCGCCCTCTTCCTCGCGAAATAATCGAATGCCATGCCAGTCGTAAATTCAAAAAAAGTTATTCCGCGAATTTTTCTTGCAGCACTAGAAACGTTTTCAAATTCCGTCGCGGTCTCGCGTTCGCTTATTTTTTTTCCATCAACAACGATTCTCTCGCGGAAAGTATCGACGTGCGGGGAAACGTACCTGCCGCAAGCTCTTTCTTCGCCAATCGCCTCGGCAATCATTGCGGTAACCGAACCTTTCCCGTTGGTTCCAGTGACGTGCGTCGCCTTGAATTTTTCCTGCGGATTTCCGAGCCCCTCGCAAAGCCTCCCCGTTCTTTCGAGCCCGAGGCTCCACCTGCGCGAGCTTATCGAATAAAGAGAGTTGAGGACTTCCGAATACCTCATCCAACCAGCCCCCCTGCATTCCGCAATGGCCGCGCTTGCGCCATCGCAAAGCGTGGCACGAGGCCGTTGGCAGGACCACGCAGCCACCTCGTGTCCGCCACGTTTTGCGCGAGAGTTTCCGCGCTTCATCCCGCGCTCGGCAACGTCTGCGGGCCCCAGCCCGCCATCATTGGTTATCCTGATCCATATGCCTGCAGCGTGTTCCTCATGAGCATTGCCACGGTCATGGGCCCGACTCCGCCCGGAACCGGGGTGATGAGCGAGGCCTTCTTCCCGACCTTCTCGAAATCGACATCGCCGGCCAGCCCCTCCGCGAGCCGCGTAATCCCCACATCAATGACGACGGCGCCCTCCTTCACCATTTCCGCGGTTATTAGGCCAGGCTTTCCGACCGCAGAAACAAGTATGTCGGCCTTCTTGGTGTGCGAGGCAAGGTTTTTCGTGAGAACGTGGCACACCGTAACGGTTGCATTCCTCCTGAGCAGCATGAGCGCTATTGGGAGCCCGACAATATTGCTCGCCCCGACCACCACGGCTTCCTTTCCCTCGACTTCCACCTCGTATCTCCTGAGAAGCTCCATTATTCCCGCGGGCGTGCAGGGGGTGAGTCCGCTCTCGCCCCTCGCCAATTTTCCCATGTTGCAGGGATGGATTCCATCAACATCCTTTTCCGGCGATATGGATGAGATTACCTCCCCCTCGCTCAAATCTTTTGGAAGGGGAAGCTGCACGAGAACCCCGTGCGTGTCCTTGTCCGCATTGAGCGTCCCCAAAAGCAGGAGGAGCTCCTCCCTTTTCACGTCCTCCGGAAGAACGTGGTTTTCGGATTTTATCCCGACTAGCGCGCAGGCCTCCTCCTTTTTCTTCAGGTAAATCTTCGAGGCCTCGTCCTCGCCCACGCGCACGAGCGCCAGCTTCGGGGTTATCCCCCTGCGCTTTATCTCTTCCGCTACCTCTTTGAGAATGTCGGATGCGACCTTCTTGCCATCCATCAAAGTTGCCATCAAAACCTACCGCGCTTCCCTACGTTTCGCCCTCGCCTCGCATCTCGTGCCATCCCAGTGTTGCCATCCAATCAAGCCCCAAGCTCGGGATATAACGGGAATTTTGAACAGAGTTCCCGCACCTTTTTCGAACTCTCCCCGCCCTCCTTCTTTTTCACGAGGACATCGCAGATTATTTTCCCGACCTCGCGCATCTCGCCCTCTTTCATTCCCCGCGTGGTAAGCCCCGGCGTCCCGAGCCGCACCCCGCTCGTTACGGATGGCTTCTCCCTGTCGTAGGGAATCATGTTCTTGTTGGCGACTATCCCGACGCTTCGTAGCTTCTGCGCGGCATCCTTGCCCGTAAGCCCGCTCTTTCCAACATCAACCAGCATCAAGTGCGTATCCGTCCCGCCCGAAACGAGAGTCATCCCGCCTGCCATGAGTTCATCCGCCAATGCCTTCGCGTTCTTGACAATCTGCCTCGCATAATTCTTGAACTCCTCGCCCATCGCTTCCTTGAAGCATACGGCTTTTGCGGTTATGCTGTGCTCGAAGGGCCCGCCCTGCATCCCGGGAAATACCGCTTTGTCAATCGCTTTCGCATGAACCTCCTTGCAAAGAATCAACGCGCCTCTCGGCCCCCGCAAGGTCTTGTGCGTAGTGGTGGTCACAACGTCTGCATGCGGCACCGGGTTTTGATGCACCCCTCCTGCAACGAGGCCGGCAATGTGCGCCATGTCCGCCATGTGGTATGCCCCAACTTCGCTCGCAATCTCGCCAAATCGTTTGAAATCGACCTCGCGCGGATAAGCGCTGTAACCGCTGACAATCAGTTTTGGTTTCTCCTCTTTCGCCATCTTTTCAATCGCGTCGTAATCCAGCCAGCCCGTTTCATCCACCGTATAGTGGACGAAGTTATACCAGCTTCCGGAAAAATTGACCTTGCTCCCGTGCGAGAGGTGGCCCCCCTGGTCGAGGTTGAGCGCCATCGCCTTGTCGCCCGGCGAGAGCAGGGCCATATACGCGGCCATGTTGGCCTGCGTTCCAGCGTGGGGCTGGACATTGGCGTGCTCGGCTCCAAAAAGCGTTTTCGCCCTCTCGATTGCCAGCGTTTCGATTTCGTCTATGTGCTCGTTCCCCTCGTAATACCTTCTTCCCGGGTATCCTTCAGCATACTTGTTGCAGGCAATGCTGCCCTGCGCCTCGAGCACAGCCATGGAGCAGAAGTTCTCGCTCGCAATCATGCCGAGCGTTTCCCTCTGCCTCTTCAGCTCCCGCCTGAGAGCGCCAGCCAGCTCCGGGTCTTTCCTCTCGACAAAGGAGTATGCCATGGTCTACAATGATGCGCAAAAGCTAAAAACAGTTTCGCACCAATAACAAGCCATGGAAGAATGCATATTCTGCAGGATAGCAAAGGGCGGGATTCCCTCATCCAAGGTTCTCGAGGACGAAAACTTTCTCGCCTTCCTCGACATAAACCCCATAAACAAGGGCCACCTCCTCGTAATCCCCAAAAAGCATTACGGCTGTTTCCTCGACTTCCCGCAGGACCAGCTCGGCCCGTTCTTTGCCTTCTCGCAAAAAGCGGCAAAAGCCCTAATCGTAACCACCAAATGCGACGGCTTCAACCTCGCCATGAACAACGGCCGCGCCGCGGCCCAGCTCGTTCCGCATGCCCACCTCCACATAATGCCCCGCTTCACGGGCGACGGCTTCGCGTTCGACTGGCCGACAAAGAAATACGAGGAAGGGGAAATGGACCGCCTCGCCAAGCGGATTTCGTCTTACGTTAAAAAATGAAAAAACAATGAAAAATAGAAAAAATCAAAAAAATAGGAAAAAATAAAAAAAATCGTTGCGCCTCGAGGCGCAATTTTTGCCCGCTGGCAAAAATGCGCATTTGCGCTATGGCGCAAATCGCGCACGGTTCGAGCATCAATTTTGTTGATTTAGTCGGAGTTTGTTTCATGATAAAAAACCGCGATGCGCTACTCAAGTGCTGCACGCCCGAGAGGGCGGACCTGCTCGCGGCCATCGAGCACGTTCTTGATGCAGTCGACCCGAGGGAAATCGTCAGGAATTCGGTTTCGCTTTCCGGAAAAAAGCTGAGCGTTCGCGGCCGCTCCTTCGATTTGTCGAATTTTTCGAGAATTGTAGTCATAGGCGCTGGCAAGGCCTCGGGCGCAATGGCCGAGGAGATTGAGAAAATTTTGCCAGTTGACGAAGGGGTAGTAAACGTCCTTGAAGGAACCGAAAAAAACTTCAAAACCCGAAAAATCCGCCTTTTGCCCGCCGGCCACCCCTCCCCGAACAAATGGAGCATGGAGGGAGCCAAAAAAATCCTCGGGCTCGCGCAGGATGCGGACGAGGATGACCTCATCGTCTGCCTTCTTTCCGGCGGGGGCTCCTCGCTCATGGCCCTCCCGCACGTTTCCCTTGAGGAGCAGGCCAGGGTTTCGAAGGCGCTCATGCTCGCAGGCGCGGATATAGGCGAGCTCAACGCGGTTCGCAAGCACATTTCAAAAGTAAAGGGGGGCAGGCTCGCGCAGGCAATGTATCCCGCAACCTGCATCTCGCTCATAATCTCCGACGTTGTCGGCAACCCCCTTGACGTCATTTCCTCGGGCCCCACTGCCCCTGATACCACAACCTTTGCGGACGCAAAAAAAATCCTCGAAAAATACGGGCTTTGGGATGCCGACTGCGAGACGTGCAGGTTCATCTCCTCAGGCCTGCGGGCCGAGGTGCCGGAAACCCCCAAGAAGGGCTCGCCTGTTTTCGAGAAAATAACCAATATCATAATAGGTGACAACTCGCTCGCCGTCAAAACCGTCCAATGCTACCTCGAGGGCAAGGGCTACAAAATAAAAAAAATCGAAAATGTTGTGGGGGAGGCGCGGGAAGTAGGGGTGCGGTTTGCCCGCGAACTCACTCACGGAACCAGTTTTGTTGCCGGTGGCGAGACCTGCGTTACGGTTAAGGGAAAGGGAATCGGCGGAAGAAATCAGGAGCTTGCCCTTTCATTGGCAATCGCCATAGGCGGTAAGCAGGGCATCGAGTTCGCTTCAATAGGAACCGACGGAATCGATGGCTCGAGCAAGGCCGCGGGTGCAATAGTTGATGGAAAAACAGCAAACGACGAATCGCCCGCCTACTTAAACAACAACGATTCCAACTCCTTCTTCAAGAAATTCGGCGGGGAAATAATAACCGGGCCGACGGGAACGAATGTAAATGACTTGATGATTGGGCTCGTGAAGAGAAAGTAGAAATCTCAAACCATAGCGCGGCCAGCACAAGCGCCGCAAGAAAAAATCGTGATTGCCACAGTAGCAGACATGAAAGCAGTGGAAGAAGCAAAAGCCCCGATACCTAAACTTGAGGCATTGGTCGAGCAACTACGGGCATTTGTCGAGAAAGCGAAAGGTTAATCTCGCAGTCCTGGGCGCAGGCCCAGGGCCACACGCCCCTTCATAAAACATGCAAAGAACCTTTATCGAGTGGCGCACGTGCCTGCCTTATCCCTTCCACTGCCTATCCAAGAAGTTGATTGTTTCGTTCGCGGTCGCATCGAAGTCTGGAACCTGCTTAATGAACTGGGCGAGATCCCGCTTCCAATCTCTCCTGAAAGATTCCAGCTTATCCTTTAATGCGGCCGGCTCGTATTTCTCTTCGTAATACGCGAACTTCTTTTCGATCACCCGCTTGCTTGTCTTGACTCCGCGTTTGAACAGGAACCAGACGTCGTACAAGTCGCGCGCGGCGGTCCTGCCGAAAAGCGCGCGGATTTTTTCAGCGAACAATTCCTCAAGCGGCAGGATAAGCAGTTTGGCTTCGCCCAGGCCATAGTCGTCCGCAACGATTTTCTCTTCCGGCTTTAGCGCGAGATTTTCGCGGAAGCTGAAGTCGAAGCGAATCCTTTGCGGCTGGCCCAAAACGGACGAGAACTTGAGGGCCACGCGGAGGCCCGCGCGCGTCTTTTCCCTTTCCAGCGCGATAAATCTCACCCCATTCAATTCCTTGCCCTCAAACAGCGCTTTCAGCCCAGCCATTATCCCGTTTTCATCGCCGGCCGCAACGGAGAAATCCAGGTCCTCGGAGAACCGCGCTTCGGGAAAATAGGCTTTCTTGAGCGCTGTGCCACCCTTGAAAACCACTTTGGCCGCAAGCGGAGACTTTGAAATCCCAAGAAGCACCACCGAAAGCGCGTAATCCTTCTCCACGATGGCGCGCGGAACTCCCGCAGTCATCGCCCTTTTGTTCAACTCTTCGGCGTCCATTCAATACCCCTCCATAAACTCGAGCAGGTCGCGCGTTTTTGCATTTAACTTCAAGCCCCATTTTTTCGAATATTCAAACTCGCGCTTTTGGCCCGAAGGCTCCAGCCAGGAATAGCCAACGAATTCGCCTTCCAGCCCCCTGGTGTGCTTCTTGAATCCGAGCAATTCCAACAGGTAACCCAACCGCCGCCGCACTGCGCTCTTTTCATCTTTCGCGAGCAAAAGCAGCTTTTGCCAGTCTATCGTTTTTCGCATAAACCAAACAGCTTTGGCAACACCCGCAATCCCCAGGCAGTATTCGGGAAATGACAAGCCGTCCCATATTGTTTGTTCCACCGAAGAAACGTTCGCCATAGTGCCTCCGAAAGAGACAGGGACAAAGTCGCCCAGGCGCTTCTTTCTGACGAAAACGAACCTGGCCTGCACCGCTTCCAGGCTTCGTTTTTGCCGCTTCAGCGCCACGTAGACCACTATGGGCAACTGTTCGGTCATCCCCCAGTAGCTCATTGCCGAAACGAAGCCGATGTAATAATCGCTGCCATTAACCAGCGAAGGAACAACCCGGAAAGCGTCCTCGCTCCAAAGTCCGTCCTCCCCGCTGCGCAAAGGCGCGAAAAGGTATGCACCCCTCTGCAAGCGGATAACCCGCTTCTTTTTCATCAGGCGTTTCAAAACGTTCCAAACTGACGCATCAGAAGAACCCAGAATGCGCTTGGCGTCCCCCATGCTGAACAGGTGGTCCTTTTTCTGTTCAAGCGAGAATATCAGCCGCAACTCCATTTCTCCGAAGTTCATTGCATTTTGCATAACGATACTGTCTCCATAAGATAGTTTCGTAATACAAAGTATATAAACATATCGGCTACTAATCGGTTATCCAAGTTCAAGAAAGGCGAAATAAGCAGGGAGCGCGTCCGCCTCAGTCTGGCGGGTTGGGAGGGCTATGCGAGAATGGGAAGCTCTTACGGGCTAAGGGAGAACGTGCGGGAGCGCTTCAGGGTTCTGCTTTAAACCGAAATCTATTTAAGCAAAGGCATCAAAAGTGTAATTGGTGGTAAAAGTGGTAAAAGTTGAATTTTATATTACCAAAAAACTCCCGCGCAGGCTGAATGCGCGTCTCCGCGTGCTGCAGGCCAAATACCAGCTGAGGCACAGGCGGAGGATTTCCGAAGGGAGGATTGTGGAGATGCTCGTAGATTACGGCATGGCGCACGAGCGCGAGCTTTTCGGGCAGAATGGCGGCGACGTGTCCAAGCTGTTCGACGTATACGCAAGCAGGGAAAAGACCAGCTGCGTGAACGACATCGACACGGTGGTTTACGGTGTTTGAATGATAATCGACAGTTCGGTTTTCATAGCCGCGGCCAACAAGCGCGACGAGTTCAATGGCCGCGCCAAAGAGCTTCTGCTGAAGGCAAAGGAGGAGCGTGCGTGCACCACCGACCACGTGCTCGGCGAAGTCGTCACCTACCTGAACAAGAAAGCTGGAAGCGAAATGGCGTGCGTCGAGGGCGCAAGAATAATGGACTCATTCGGGCTCGTTTTTTTCACCGAGGAGGACCTCAGGGAGGCGCTCGAACTCCTGAAAAAATACAAGAAACTCAGCCTTTGCGACGCCCTCAGCGTGGTGGCTGCAAATGAGACCAGGGACAAGTCCATATGCTCCTTTGATTCGGATTTCGACTTTGTGAAGGGCGTCAGAAGGATTTTCTAGCAACAATTCGCGCTAGTGGAAGGGGAAAATAGAGAAAAATAAACAGAAAAGAGAACGAAAAATAGAAAAAACAGAAAAACAAAATTAGAAAGAAAAGAAAAAATTAAAATAGAAAAGAGAAAAAAATCAAAAAATCCCTTTCGTCTCGAGTTCTCGCCGTTCAATCGTTCTCAAGAGTAGAGGTGTCGCCAACCGGCAGGCCCATCTCCTTGGCCTTGAGCACCCGCCTCATGATTTTCCCGCTCCTCGTTTTCGGAAGCGAGTCGACGAACTCAATCTCCCTCGGGTAGGCGTGGAAGGCCATCCTCTTCTTGACGAAGTCCTGGATTTCCTTCTTGAGCTGGTCGGACGGCTCGTAGCCCTTATTGAGGGTGATGAATGCCTTGACTATCGCGCCCCTCAGCTCGTCGGGCTTCCCAATCACGCCCGCCTCGGCCACGGCCGGGTGGTCAATAAGGGCGCTCTCGACCTCGAATGGCCCGACCCTCTCCCCAGAGGTCTTAATGACGTCATCCGCCCTTCCGACGAACCAGAAGTAGCCCTCGGAGTCCTTCATGGCCCTGTCGCCGGGTATGTACCAGCCGTGCATGAAGTAGCTGTCGTACTTCTCCTTGTTCTTCCAAATCGTCCTCATCATGGCTGGCCAGCCAGGCCTGATTGCGAGGTTGCCCTCCTGGTTGGGGCCCAGCTCGTTCCCGCTGTCGTCCACAATCCCAGCTACGACTCCGGGGAAAGGCCTGCCCATGGAGCCCAGCTTGACGTCCATGCACGGGTAGTTTGCGATGAGCATGGCGCCGGTTTCGGTCTGCCACCAGTTGTCGTGGAAGGGCAGCCTGAAGACCTTCATCCCCCACCTGATTGCCTCGGGGTTGAGGGGCTCGCCCACGCTGTAGATGCTCCTGAGCGATGACAGGTCGTACTTCTTCACAATCTCGTCGCCCTCCTTCATGAGCATCCTGATTGCAGTAGGCGCGGTGTACCAAACAGAGACCTTGTAATCCCGCAGGACCTGGTACCATGCGTCAGCGCTGAACCTTCCCTCGAACACGGCGGAGGTTATCCCGTTGGCGAGCGGGCCGATGATTCCGTATGAGATTCCGGTAATCCAGCCGTGGTCGGCAGTGCACCAGTAAATGTCGTCATCCTTCAAATCGAGCACCCACTTCGTGGTGAGCATCTGCTGTATCACCGCATAGTGCGTATGAATTACCCCTTTGGGCTTGCCCGTGGTTCCCGAAGTGTAGAGCATGAAGGCGGGCTCATCCCTGTCCATCCTCTCGACCTTGAACTGGTCGCTGGCCTTCTCCATTTCCTTCTCGTAGCTTACGGTTCCCTCAACCGGCGCGGTAGCGCCGATGAGTATGATATGCTTGAGATTGGGCAGCTCCTTCCTCACCTCATCGACTCTCAGCTTGAGGTCAGGGGTAGTGACGATTGCGATTGCCTCGCTGTTCTCCAGCCTGTCCTTGAGCGCGCTCGGCCCGAATGCGGAGAAAAGCGTGCTGGCAATTCCGCCCATCTTGAGCGTTCCGAGGAACGAGACGTAGACCTCCAAATTCCTCGGGAGGAATATGAAAACCCTGTCGCCCCTCTTTATGCCAATGTTCTTGAGCACGTTGGCGAACTTGTTCGAGTGCTTGTAAAGCTCAAGAAAAGTCATCTGCTTCTTCTCGCCGGTCGGGCCAACGTAGTAATAGGCAATTTTATCCTTCCTGGGGCCGAGCGCGTGCCTGTCCACGCTCAGCGCGATGTTGATTTTCCCATCGTCGAACCAAGCGATGTCTTTTTCGTGGTCCTTCCAGTTCATCCCCTTATAGGCCTGCTCGTAATTCGGCATGTTCGGGGTCTTCTTCACCAATTCCTTGGTCTTCTTTATCATTTCGACTTTTGAGCTCTCCATTTCCATCTCCATTACCTCCTTGTCAATAAGCGAACAGCTGTAACAAACAGCATTCGAGATATAAGAAATAAGGATTATATTGGTTGCGGTGTCCTCTTCTGTGATTTCCGTAGAGGAATTCTCGAAGAAGTTCGGCGACTTCAGTGCCGTCCGGGACGTGAGCTTCACCGTCGAAGACGGCGAGGTGTTCGGCATCGTCGGCCCCAACGGCGCGGGAAAGAGCACGATAGTGAAGATGCTCGCTGCATTCCTCGTGCCGGCCGCGGCGGCCTTCTCCCGCTCCTTCTCGCCCTGCGAAGCGTATCCCAATTGAGGAGATACGAGTAGCGCGATGGCAAAGGCATATAAATAAGTTTAATCTTACTTAACTTACCTCTGGTGCAGGTGAAAAAATGGATGTTGAAATAATAAAAATGTCTTCGAGGGGGCAGTTCGTCCTCCCGCTTTCCATGCGCAGGAGATACCGGATCGGCAGGGGCGAGAAGCTCATGCTAGTGGACAACGACGGCACAATCGTCCTGCGGCCCGTCAGGCGGATGAAGGCCGACATTGACGACGAGCTCTGCCTGATGCAAAAGGCAGCGAGCGCATGGGGGGACATCGAGCGCGGGAAGGCCAGGAAGATGCCAAAGAAAAAATTCCTCAAGGAGCTGGCTTCATGGTGAAGAACGTAGTAGTCACCGCCGATTTCGGGCGGGCCGTCAAGAAGTTGCGCGACTCGGCCGTGAAGGAACGCGTAAAAAGGCAGATTGCAGAAATAATCGAACGGCCGGATATCGGGAAGCCCTTGAGGTTCCAGCAAAAAGGCGAGCGGACAGTCCGGGTTCCGCCGTTCAGGATAATCTACGCGGTGCAGGGCGATACAATCTATTTTCTCTGTTTTGAAAAGCGCGACGTCGTTTACCGCTGATTTGATTTTTGCCTGCGCTCAGCGCTTGACAGACGAGCCGCACTTGGGGCAATAGTTGTCCGCAACCGAAACCAGCGCCCCGCATTGGTAGCATATCCCGGCTTCCGAACCGCCCGAGATTCCTCCTGCCAGCATGAGCGCCAAAGCAGTAGCCGCGACGAGAACCGCCCCGAGGAAAACCAGAGAGAGGAGCTCGAGCATGGCCGTCATGACCTCCGAACCGCCAATGTCCAGGTTTGCAGCCCCAACAATCTGCTTGTGCGCGAGCCTCCATATTACGAAGAGCGCGAGCCACCAGGGCCACGAGGTCCACAGCTCGAAGGCTCTCCTCGCCGCGTATTTCGTGGCAAACAAAGGCCACTTCATCCCCCGCTTGTATGCGAGATAAATCAGAAGCGCGAGAGCAAGCACGAACGCGAGAACGAGAATGTAAACCCCGATGTCCCCAAGCACCTCGCCCAAATATTTGGCAAAAACCGCGAGGACTACGAGAACGCCTACGAATATTATTATTTTCGCGATGTCATCCGGCTCCATTTCGTCATCGTCCCAAGGCCGTCAGTAGTAGACTCCCACCTTTCCCTCGACAATCATGTTCGTAACCTCAGTTATGTTCTCGAGCCAGCCATCCACCAAACCGGAAACCTTCCCCCTGACCGCCTCGAGCTTCTCGCCGTCGTGCATCACAAGCTTCACGTCAGCGCTCTTGGGCTGGTCCACGGGCTTGCCAATCTGCGAGAGCAGTTTCACCTCGCATTCCCTCACCGAAGGCACGCCCGCAATTATATCCTTTGCAATCTCAACTGCGAGCACAGAATAGATTTTTCCGACGTGGTTGACCGGGTTCTTGCCTGCCGCGGCCTCGAGAGTCATGGGCCTGCACGGCGTGATGAGCCCGTTGGTCCTGTTGCCTCTCCCGACGCTCCCGTCGTCGCCCATCTCGCAGCTCAGGCCGGTGAGCGTTATGTAGACGCTTCCCGTCTTGTAATCGTCGGCGGTATTCACCGCCACTTCGACCTGCTTTTTGGTGTGCTTAGCGGCAACCGCGAGCGCCTCGCTTCGCACCCCATCGACAACCTTTCGGTAGTCCTCGACATTGTGGACATATTTCGAAACTATTGCGCACGCTATCGTAAGGGTTATCTTGTCATCAACGCGAAGGGCCATCACCTTTATGTCCTCGCCAACCGCCGGATTCTTTGCCTTGTACTCCTTCGAGTTGAGCCTCTTTTCGATATAAAGCGCCATTTTCTCAGTGTCGCTGAGAGGCGCATACCCCACCCCGAAGCTCGTGTCGTTGGCAAAGGGGATTTTCGGCCCGCGCATGAAAACGTCAACCAAATCCTTCGAGCCCGGGGCTATGCGGGAGTCGATTATGACATTCTCCTCGACATTCAGGAAGCGCGTGTGCTTCCTGAGATATTCGCGGGCAGCGTGGACCGCCAATGTGGAAACCTGTATCTTCCTGCAGTCGACCTCGTCCGTTGCCCTCCCGCTCAGAAGTATGTAAATGGGCTTTGTGAACTCGCCGCCCCCGAAATCCGCATTCGCCCCGCCCCCGCATATCAGCAATTTATCGACGTTGTGGTGGAGGATTTTCCCAAACTCCTTCACGTACTCCCTGCAAAGCCCGCAGCTTATCGCCTCTGCTATCCCGTCGGCCAAAGTGTCGGGGTGGCCAATCCCCTTCCTCTCGACCAGTTCGAAATAGTTTTCCGAAGCCGATTTGGAATTTGAAAGCTCGACTATTATGTTCCTCATCGCAGTCATCCCCTATATCGAAATTATCGTTCCCTTCCATCGGGTCATATTTCTCATTCAAATCAGCCTTTCCAAAAATTCCTGTTCCATTATCTCTGACTGGAATATATAAAAACATATATACCCCCAGCCCGCAAAACTTTGCTGGTGATCGGTTTGAAGCGCGCACTCCCAGTTTTTTTCGTATCGGCCATAATGCTCATGTTCGGCTGCTCGCTGCCCTGGGACAACCCCCCGCCGGTGAATCAGACCAACGAGACGTTCGCCTGCCCCGACGGCACGAACGTGACCGACCTCTCGCTCTGCCCCGAGTTCCCCGTATGCCCGACGACATGCGATGACAACAACTCCTGCACCTACGACTACTGCGGCACGCAGACCCAGCACCAGTGCTTCCATACGCCCGAGAACGGCGGCCAGTCCGGCTGCTCAGGGCCTCTCGGCTCCCCTGGCTACGTGAGCATAAAGTACGGCTACTCAATCCTGCCTCCGGCGGGCTGGAGGGTCGACGACGGGGAGGCCGTGCGCCTCGGGGTCGTTTCCTTCACCGGCCCGCAGGTCGGGGGAGGGTTCATTCCGGTTTTCGAAATCGCCTACTCGTCCGTAATGCCCAACGAAACGCTCGACTCGCTCGCCTCTTCGGCCAAATCCGGGCTGGCCCTCGGACTCCAGAACTTCACGCTTGCGTCTGATTCCGAGGCAACGCTTGCTGGACTCGAGGCCCGCAGGCTGCTCTACTCGTACGCTTCCGAATCCCTCAGCCTCATGGGCGACTATTACGTGCTTCTGGACGGCAAGCGCGCCTACTCGGTGAAATACCTGTCCACCAACGAGTCCTTCGGCGAATACCATCCCGCCTTCGAGGCCGCGGCGGCGACTTTCGCCCTCTCCGACTACTCCTCGGTCTGCACGGCGCAGGCATGCTCCAAGGGCCTTTGTACGGAATACGGCCTGTGCGAGGGATGCACCGAGGACTGCGACGACGGGAACCCGTGCACATACGACTACTGCGACATCCGCTCCGGCGTCCAGTGCAGGCACCTCTCGATGACCGGCCCGCAGCCCGGGTGCTCGGGCGAGCCCGGCGGCAGCGGATACGTGAGCGTCGAGTACGGCTACTCCATAACCCCGCCCGAGGGCTGGAAGACAGCACAGGAAGACGGGCTCACGGTGTTCTCGGCCCCGCCGGGCCTGCGCGAGTTCACCACCGGCTTCAGCATCGCGGCC
>JAPLWU010000085.1 GCA_026396425.1 Microcaldota archaeon
CGCTCGCCCAAGTTCCGGCTCCCGCAACCCCTCCTGTCGCCTCTCCCTCTCCCGTTCCAAAGTCGAGCTCCTGCTTCGGAATTTTGATTTTTCCGCCAAGGCTGACTGCAACGGCCGCAAGCGCGAACATTCCGGAAAACGAGGGGAGCAGGGGGTCGGGCATCAGTGGCAGCCATAGGACCAGGACTCCGAGAAGTCCGGACAGGGCAAAGACGAGCGATGCCTTCGCAAATCCGGCTATGCTCCCCTCTCCTGCGAGAAGGAAAAGCGAAAGGATTGCGAGCACCGGGAACATGGCTCCTCCGATAATTCCGTAAAGGAGCGGCATCAGCCATGCGGCAACAGGCAAAAGAATGAGCGCGAGCCAGGTGGCGAAAACGCACGAGACAGCGCAGACGTAAAGCGCGGCAAAGCCCTTCCCCTTCATGAGCATGCGCTGGCCCGGCAGCACGGAAACGACTGTTTCCGCGTCGGGTATGAACAGGAATATGGCCGGAATGAACTGGAACACGACCTGCGCGGCGGCCGCGGCCGCAATGGCCCCGGCAAGCGCCTCGGGCGCCATCCGGATGTTGGAAAGCACTCCGGCAATCGTGTTGGTGTGTATCCCCGGGATGAGGCCGGCGAAAATCCCGAGAAGAATGCCGGCGACTATGGATGCGAAATCCATTTCAGCCCATCTCCACGTCCCCTTCCCTCAGGACCACGAGCTCCAAATCCCCTTCGTACTCCTGCACCTCGCCCCTGGCGACGATGCGGTCGCCCTTCTTGATTATGTAGGGGTTGGGGTCGGCCATCCCCGAAGCGACGCCCCTGAAAATCACAACCGGGATGCAGGCGTCCCCGCAGACCTTCAAAAAGACGTTTCCGTTGTTCGACGATGCGGAGCCCACGGTCCCGGAAATCTCGACGTATTTGCCGGCCATGGTGGCGCCTATCTCGCTTATCTTCACTGCCGAGGGCTCGATGCTCCTCGCGTAAATTATGATTATGACCAGCCCTACGAGCGCGAGAACGAGTGCAACCGTAAGATTGTTGTCCGCCATTTTCCCCAATACAATTAAATGTTTGCATAAATAACTTCCCCTCATGGACGTGCTCATAAGAAACGCGCTTGTGGTAACCCAGAACGCAAAGCGCGAGGTGAAAAAAACCGACGTTCTCGTCAGCGGGAACAAAATAGCGAGAGTCGGGAAAATCGGAAAAGCCGGCGAGACCGGGAAAAAGGCCGGGGCAGGAAAGGACGGCTTCGAAGTAATCGACGCCACCGGCAAGCTCCTCATGCCCGGCCTCATAAACTCCCACTGCCACGCGTCAATGTCGCTTCTCCGGGGCTATGCCGACGACATGGTTCTCCACAAATGGCTCAGCGAGTGCATATGGCCAATCGAGAAGAAGTTCTCGCCCTCCGACGTCAAAATCGGCGCCTCGCTCGCCTGCGCCGAGATGCTTTGCGCCGGCATAACCTCCTTTGCCGACATGTATTTCAACATGGATTCCGTTGCCGAGGCCGTCGAGGAGACGGGAATGCGCGCCCTGCTCGCCTATGGCATGTTCGACAACGGGAAAAGGGAGAAGATGGAGGAGGAGTTCGGAGTAACGATGGATTTCGTGGCTAAAAACTCCGGAAAGGCCGGTGGCCGCGTAACCTGCGCAATCGGCCCGCACGCACCCTACACATGTTCGGACGAGCTGCTCCTGCGGGCAAAGAAGCTCGCGGATGAGAAAAACCTCCCGCTCCACATCCATCTTTCCGAGACGAGGGGCGAGGTTGCCAGGATACAGGAGGCGAAAGGAAAGCTCCCGATGGAGTACCTTGCCGACATTGGCTTCCTCGGCCCGAACGTGCTTGCGGCGCATTGCGTCTGGCTCACAAAACGGGAGGTTTCAATCCTCGCAAAGCACGGGGTGAAGGTTTCCCACAATCCCATCTCGAACATGAAGCTCGCCTCGGGCGGCGAGTCGCCGGTTCCGGAGATGCTGGAAGCCGGGGTTTGCGTCTCGCTCGGCACGGACGGGCCGGCCTCAAACAATTCGCTCGATATGTTCGAGACCATGAAGTCATGCGCGCTCCTGCACAAGCACGCGAGGTGGGACCCAACCATCGTCAATGCACAAACCGCGCTGGATTTCGCGACCATAAACGGTGCAAAAGCTCTCGGGATAAACGCGGGCTCGGTTGAAGAGGGAAAATTGGCGGACCTTATAATGCTCGACTTGAACGCGCCGAACCTCTGCCCGCTCCACAATCCAATCTCGCATATAGTTTACGCCGCAAAGCCCGGCAACGTTTGCGACGTGATGGTTGACGGGAAATTCGTGATAAGGGAAAGAAAGCCAATCACTTTCGACTCCAAAAGGATAACCGAGAAGGCGCAAAAAGCCGCGGACGCGCTCGTTTCAAAGTAGTTTCGCCCTCTTTAGCGCGTCTTTCCAACCCGGGGCTTTCTCCTGTCCCCCCCTCCCCTGCAAAACAAAAGAGGCGACAGAAGAACCGATTCTCGCGCATTCCTCGATTCTCCTGCCTTTGGCAAATGCGCAGAGGAATCCTGCCTTGTATGCGTCGCCTGCCCCAATCGTATCGACGATTTTCGTTTTTATGGTGGGTACGGTTATTCTTCCGTTTTTCGTCATTACTTCGCTCCCTTTGGCACCTTTCGTTACAACCACGTACTCAACGCCATAATCGAAAAAATCATCGTTTCGCAAAGTTGCCTTCATTGCCCCGAACTCGTGCTCGTTCCCGAAAAGGAATCGGGTATTGCGAAGGATTCCCTCCAGCGAGCTTCTGCCATACAGTCCGACATCATAGCCCGGGTCGAACGAAATGTTGCCGATTTTGCTCATTCGCACGTTGAAATCGGGATTGCCGGTCGCAATGTGGATTATGTCCCCTTTGCCAGCCCGGATTTGCGGCACCTTCATTCCTCCGAATTTTTTCGCAGCGCCCCATGAGAAGAACGAGAGCATTTCGCCTTTCTTATCCGAGAACATGAATGCGTGCGCAGACTTGGTCCCTTCGATTACCCGCACGTTTTTTATGCCGACTCCCGCCTTCGCAAGCCTCTTCGCATACCCCCCGCTTACAAAGTCCTCTCCGGCGCAGGAAACGAGTGAAACTTTCCCGCCCAATTTCGAGCAAACGTAAGCAAAGTTGCCGGCCCCGCCCCCGAAGTAGGTGCCCGAGTCGAGAATGTAGCACGAGGCGTTTTTCTTGGGCAGTCTATCCACGTAGAAAAGGCTGTCGTACGCCACATGACCGACCGAGTATATCGTGTAATCACCGTCAGCTGTTCCCATAATGGTCGTGGGTCCGCGCTGTTTCAAAAAATTCGCTACTTCCTCTCCAAATCCATCTTAATCGTTTTGGTTCCCCGCGGGTTTATGATGCCCTCTTTCATCAGTCCTTTGTAGACTTGGCTCTCCACCTTCTCATCAAGGCATGCCTCAATGCCGATTACAGCGCCGATCCCTACTGCGGCACCAACACCTGCAGCAACTCCAAGAGCAGCCAAGGGCAATCCGAGTACGTATGCACCACCAGCCGCAGCCCCCGTGTAAGCCCCAGCGACCAGACGCGGGTCCACTTGCCGTAACGCTCCAACCAACGAATTACCAACAACCCCGCGCATCCCAAATACGGCTACGTCAGTTCCCATTGCCGTCACGCCACCAACCGCCTCGCCCGCGTATATCGCCCCAATATCTGCACCTAAGGAAGTCGTGGTGTATCTGTCTATTATGCTCCTCGTCTTATCCACATACATCTTATCGATTTTTACCCCTCTTACGATAAATTCCGCCTCCTTTCCCCTATCCGCATCGGTCTTCGTTCTTGAGGAAACGGATTTTTTGTATTCAGCAACGTCCGTATAGAGTTTTAAAATTTCGCCGTTGTACTTCACCGTTTCCTGAGCTATCTCTTTTAACATCGCTTCCTTTGTCTTGCCTTTATAAAACGCCGGCTTTACTTCAAAAGAATCCCAGGCTCTTTTAACTAATCTTACAACCGGGTCTTCCTTTAGTTTCTCTTGACGACTTACTGCATAGTCTTTTACTTTCTTATTAAATTCAGCGACCTTCAAATTCGACATTTTACCACCCCTGGCAATTATTATAGCATGGGCTATTTTTAAGCTTTATCGAATTAATCATTTTCGTATTTCGCATTCGGGGTGGTTTCATGCTCGGGGTAATCAGCGGAACCGGCTTATACAATCTGCTCGACGGCGAGCGAAAGCCCGTCAGGACTCCTTACGGGGAAGCCGAGGTTTTCGTTTCCGAAAGGACGGCCTTCATACCGCGCCACGGGAAATCGCACAAAATCCCGCCGCATGCGATAAACCACCGCGCCAACATATGGGCGCTCCACTCCCTCGGCGTTTCCGCCGTAATCAGCTTCAATGCGGCGGGCGCGCTTTCCAAATACGAGTTTGGCGACATGGTTCTCGTTGAGGATTTTGTTTGTTTCTTCCCCCTGCCGACCTTTTTCGATACTTTCGCGCACAAGCCGGTTCATGTTGGCATGAGCCCCCCGTATTCCGAACGCCTGCGCAAGTGCGTTCTCGCGGCGGCGAAGAAGGCGCGCCTCAAACTCAAAAAAGGAGGCGTTCTCGCTCACACCGCCGGTCCTCGCTTCGAGACGAATTCCGAATGCAGGGCCCTCTCGAAGCTCGGCGCGAATCTCGTAGGCATGACTTCGGTTCCTGAGTGCATCCTATGCAACGAGCTGAAAATGGCTCACGCGAACGTCTGCATCGTGACCAACGACTCGCACAGTCATCTTTCGATGGAAGGCATAATTCGGGCCATGCAGGGAAGGGAGCAGGACCTGCGGGAGCTTGCCATGCGGCTCTGAAACCTAATTAATGGTTTCGCTCCAAATCCATCTGTGATTCCATGGGCAAAATAAAAAATTCCAAGCTTGCTGCAGAAGGGAAGAGGGAGCTCGAGTGGGCAAGGCTGAACATGCCCCTGCTTGTGCGCATACGCTCACGTTTTGAACTGGAGAAGCCCCTCAAGGGATTGGCGATAGGCACGTGCCTGCATCTGGAGAAAAAAACGGGAATTCTTCTCGAAACGCTGAAGGCCGGAGGCGCGAAAGTCTACGCGAGCAGCTGCAACCCCCTCACAACCGACGACAGGGTGGCTGCCGCGCTCGCATCGGAAGGCATCGAGGTTTACGCGTGGGCTGGCCAAAGCGAAAAGGACTACTACAAAAACATAAACTCGGTTCTCGACGGCAAGCCGAACGCGGTGATTGATGACGGATGTGACCAGATTTTCATGCTTCACACGAAGAGGCGCGAGCTGCTTCCCAATGTGATTGGAGGATGCGAGGAAACGACCACCGGCATCACGAGGCTAAAGGCAATGGAAAGGGAAGGAAAGCTCGAATTCCCGGTAATCGCGGTCAACAACGCCTATTCGAAATACCTGTTCGACAACCGCTTCGGCACTGGCCAATCCACCATAGACGGCATAATGAGGGCCACCAACCTGCTTCTCGCTGGCAAAAACGTGGTCGTGGTCGGCTTCGGCTGGTGCGGGAGGGGGATTGCCGACCGTCTTCGAGGAATGGGTGCGAACGTCATAGTAGTTGAGATTTCGGATAGAATAAGGGATGGCGAGCCCTCTGGATTGCACAAGGCCCTTGAAGCGCTCTACTCCGGCTACCGCGTCATGGACATGAGGAGCGCGTCGAAGCTGGGCGACTTCTTCATAACCGCGACCGGTTGCAAGAACGCAATCGGGCCAGAGCACATCAGGCTCATGAAATCCGGCGCCATACTCGCCAACTCCGGCCATTTCGACAACGAAATCGACAGGAAATACCTGGAGGCGCAGAGCAGGAGCCACCGCGAGCTCAAAACGAACCTCAACGAATACGCTCTCAAGGACGGCCGCAGGCTCTATCTCCTCTCACAGGGCAGATTGGTCAATCTTTCCCAGCCCACGGGCCAGGGCCACCCGATCGAGATAATGGACGGCAGTTTCGCGATTCAGGCGCTGTCGCTCGAATATTTGACTAAGAGCAAGCTGAAGAGCGGCGTGCACGATGTTCCGCTCGAAATCGACGACATGGTCGTGCGGCTCGCGCTCAGGGCAAACGGAATCGAGCTTCCCGCCCTCAGGCCGGAACAGCTCAAATACCTCTCGTCCTGGGAAGAGGGGACTTAGCAACGAGCTTCGTTATATTCAGCCTGCCGGAAGTGCCATGCCAGTCAACTTCCTTCTCCACTACCTCGAGCGGACAAGAAAACAAGGGGCAGTCGCAAACGAAAGTTTCGAATTCGCCTCCCTCGCCGATGGGCGATACGCCGCGCTCATCGGCAGCCCGCATTATTTTCGTTTTACATTCTGACAACTTCCCGCCCAACATTTCTTTCCCCAACCCCTCGGCAGAAACCGAAACGATTGTTGCTTCAATGCCAATGGCAATCTCGTCGTCCAGCAGCGTTTTTTGGTTTTTGCGCCATAGAGGGGAGAAGCTCCTAACACCCGCCTTTTCGCACACGATTTCGAACCGTCTTTTCTGGTATTCGCTTTCTACCGCTCCACTGACAATGGCTTCGACTCCTTTCGTTTTCGCCCGCCCAATCAATTCCTCCAACACCCGCAGTTCCTCGCCCTCGCCAGCCTCGCGGCTTATCCACCCAATCCCGGCGCTCCTGGCCTGCTCCCCGACAAATTTCGAATTTACGGAATGCATAAGCTCAGAATCAGGGTTCGTAGGAATTACCGTAATCGCATTAACCATCTCGAGCCCGGAGTGCACCGCGCACCATGCGGCGAACCAGCCGTCCTTCCCCCCGCTGCACAGGAGCGCGAATTTCATGGCTGGCTTACTCACGCTAAACTTTAAATATGTCTCCCCCGAACTACTATCGGTCAATATGAAAAAAATACTCGTGGTTCTCGCGCTTTCGCTTATAATTTTTGGCTGCGGGGGTGGCAGCGGTCCGGCCATCCGCGACTGCGGCTCGGATTCGATTTGCTTCGACCAGCAGCTTACCAAATGCACCCAGGCAAAGGCAACGATATCGGACGGCCTCGCCACCTATTACATGGAAATAAAGGGGCTCGACGCAGAAAAAGCGTGCGTGACTTATACAAAGCTCCAATCTTCGGACTCCCCTGACCTCGCCGATTTGATTGGGAAGGAAATGACGTGCAAGAGCCAAATAAACCCGGAAACGCTTGAATTCGGCACTCCCGACGTTTCGGCCTGCTCGGGCTCGCTCGTCGATGCGATGAATGCAATACCGGAGTAGCTCAAAAAATAATCAAATCTGCCTGATTATCTCCTTCCTAATCCTGTCAATCACTTTCGAGCTCTTGAGTCTCGTGTGCTCCAGTTTCTTTTTTATTCTTACCACTCTCGCCCGCAACCCCATCTCATCCAGCTTCGCCTTCAACCTTCGCTCGTCCTCCCTCTGGTCATAACCCAGTGCTATGACATCCGGCTTAATCCTCGCTATTACTTCGTACCTATCCTTCCTGCCTCCCAAGATGGCCTTGTCGACAAGCGCGAGCGAGCCGACCATGTGCCTCCTCTCCCTTTCATTGAATACGGGCTCGCGCCCCTTCCCCTTCCTTATGGCCCTGTCCCTCGCAATCACGACTATCAATTCGTCGCCGTGCTTCCTCGCTTCCTCCAAATAGAGGATGTGGCCAGGATGTAGAATGTCAAAACAGCCGAAAGCCAAAACAGTTTTCATTACATGCACCGCGCTCGCCCGCATCGCTTATGGATAGACCCTGTTGATGACTCGAGGGAACGGGATTGCGTCGCGTATGTGGTCCAAATTGAGCATCCACTTCACGAGCCGCTCGATTCCCAATCCGAAGCCCGAGTGCGGAACGCTCCCATATCTCCTCAGGTCGACGTACCACTGGTAATCCTCAATCCTCAATTTCTCCTCCCTCATCCTCGCGAGCAGCTCGTCCATCTCCCAAATCCTTTCGCTCCCGCCTATGAGCTCGCCATGGCCGCCGGGCGCCTGCAAATCCGATGCCAAAACCGTGCCCGGCTTCTCCGGGTCCTCGCGCATGTAGAAGGCCTTCATCCCTTTCGGGAAGTTGTGTATGAAAATCGGCTTCTCCAGCTCTTTCGTGAGCGCGGCCTCCTCGTCGGAGCCCAAATCGTCGCCCCACTTGAATTTTTTGAATCCGAGTTCGTGCATTTTGGGAATCAGTTCCTCGTAATCGATTCTCGGGAAAGGCGCCTTTACTTTTTTCAGCCTGTCCGGTTCCAGCCCCAACTCCTTCAGAAGGTCCGCATGCTCACTTGCCATCCTCTGGCAGACCTCCTCGACCATCTCCTCCTGCAGTTTCATGTTGTCTTCCTGCGAATACCACGCCATCTCGGGCTCGAGGTGCCAGTACTCGCAAAGATGCCTGACCGTTCTGGACTGCTCGGCCCTGAACGAGGGCGCGAGTATGAAAACTTTCTCGAATGCGGTGATGAAGGCCTCGTTGTAGAGCTGGCCGCTCTGCGTTAGGTATGCCTCTTTCCCGAAGTAATCGAGCTTGAAGAGCGTCGAGCCGCCCTCGCATCCGGCGCGAGTTATTATGGGCGGCGAGAGCTCTCGGAAGCCCTTGTTGTAGAAGAATTCCCGCAAATACCTCACGATGTAATCGCGGGCCTTCATGATGTTGGTCAGTTTCTGCGAGCGCAGCCACAAATGCCTCGTGTCAAGCAGGAATTCGACGCTTTGGTCCTTGGCAATCGGGAATGCCTCGCCCAAATGAACGAGTTCGAACTGCTTCGCCTGTATCTCATACCCGCCCGGCGCTCTGTTATCCTCCTTGACCTCGCCATTCACAATCACGCTCGATTCGATGAAGACTTTTTCCGCATTCTCGAATGATTTAGCGTCAACCACGTCCTTTTTGACTGCGCACTGAATCACGCCGGTGCTGTCGCGGACGACAACGAAGTGCATGCCGCCGCTCGAGCGCTTGCGGTAGACCCAGCCCCGTATGGCTACTTCCCCCGTCTTCTTTCCGCCGAGAATTTCGGAAATCGAGGTGAACACGTTCCCCATTATCCCCCCTTTTATTATTTAAGCTTCCTCTTCGCATCGAGAGCCGCGAACTATCCCCCCCT
>JAPLWU010000010.1 GCA_026396425.1 Microcaldota archaeon
CGTTTTATTTTGTCCAGGTTGAAATAGTAGTCACTATAAGAGGTGCGGTTCGCCTCAAGCCCCTTCTCGACAAGCGCATTAATTCCGGTTTTCGAAAAGAAGGCGGGAACCTGCGGGGCATCCGTCCTGACGACCACGCGCTTCCTCACTCTTATCGAAACGTTAGAGCCCCTGGCTTCGGAAAGCAAAACGTTTTGCAGGTTGTTCGCGTATTCCTCCACGAACCCCGCGAGGAAGCGGTCGGTTATTCTGATTGTTTTCCCTTCCTTTCCCGCCACTCCCGCCGAGTAAAGCGATTTCAGAACCTTGTAAATGGTCGGCTTCGAGCAGCCCGCCTCTTCCATGAGCAGATTGAAGTCCGCCCCTTCGCCTCCGCCAATCACGATCAAAACATCCATCGCGTTCCCGCAGAGCCACTCCTCGATTTTTGCGTTCGGCCTCGAATCGAAGAGGTTTTTGAACTTCTGCGCGTGCGATGCGGGGGAAAGCCTGATTTCCCTGCCTTCCCGCGTCACCAGGCCTTTCTCTTCCAGCTTTCGTAACACTCTGGAAACGAAACTCCCCTTCTTTCCCAGGCTTTCGGCAAGCTGCCCCGGGCTAAGTCTACTGATGCAGATTCTTTCGAGGGCCAAAACCTCGCTTTTACTTAAATTTAACCACATGGTTAAGATATAGTTAATAAAGCTTATAAATTTAACTATTTCTTTATTGTATTGGAATTTTGATAATTACATTGGAATTCGCTTCTCTCATTCCAATACAGACAAAGTTTTACAACTTTGTCTTTCCAATGCGGACAATTTTTTGCGAAAATTTGTCCTAATCGTTATTTCTCCATCGAAAGCGAATACCAGCGGTCCCTCAGTTTGCCGTAAAATTATACGGCTTCGAAATACTTATAAACGCCGTGCGCACATAGTTGCTTGTGAGGCCGCATCTCATTGCATTGCTTCTCGTATTTGCACTCGTCTTCGGATGCGCCACTCAGGTCGCACCGCAAAAAGTCTATGTCTGCGCGGACGGCTCGGAGGTTGCAAGCATGGCGCAATGCCCGGGCGTGGTTTCAAGCAGCCAAGCCAGCGTCGTGATAGGGGGCAACCAGTCTTGCGGGCCGACCCTTTCGGAACTCCTTGACGCGGTGGACCGCTCCTGCTTCTCTGCGAATGGATCCATGATTGGGAGTGAATCCGACTGCTTTGAGTGCGTGAAAACAATTGCGGTAAACTACAGGAACAAGGCGGTTTGCGCGAAAATAACGCAGTGCAGGGAAGGGGATTGTGGGAGCTTTGACCCGGCTTTGTGCGAGTACTACGTTGACGAAAAACTCAAAGCCGATTCGAAGTAGGGCACATAAGGCGCTTGCTTCGTTTACAGGAACGAGGAAATAATCGCCACTCTCGCCGTGTAGGAGAGAAGCTCGCCATTGGCCCGTCAGGCGGATGACCATTTCCAGACGGGCTCAATCCTAATCCTCTTGCCGGCTTCCTTCAGTTCGTCCTCCTGGTCGAAAGTCAGTATCAGCCCCTCGCCAAGCCCGAACTTATCCATCGCTTCAATCAGGCCGGCGGTCTCGCTCTTCTCGTTGTCGCGGTCTAGGGAATAGGCAACCTGGATCGCCTTGGCGGGCCTGCCTTTTTCCGTTATGATAAAGTCGCACTCCCTGGTCCCCTTATGGAAGAACACCGAATCCCGGCCATGCCGCCTGCGCAATTCCAGGTAAACTGCATTTTCAAGCATCCTTCCGCGGTCTTCGCTGAAGGTCGCCGAAAGGTTTTTTGCGAGGCCCGTGTCCACGGCGTATGCCTTCTTCGGGCCTACCAGGCGCTTCCTGTACGAGTAGTCGAACTTCTGAACTGTGAACAGCAGAAACGAATCCTGGAGGTAGGATATGTAGTCTATGACCGTCTGCACGGCTGCGATTTCCAGCGCTTTCTTCTGCGAGTGGTAGGAGAATTCCTTTCCGATGTTGGACACAAGGGCGATTGCAAGCTCCCGCAATTGAGTGGAGTTTCGGATGTTGTGCCTCGAAACTATGTCCCTTGCGAGAATGTCATCGAAAAGCCTCTGAAGGACCTCGGAACGGCCGGTTTTCAAGTATTCCGGAAAACCCCCCTTTTCCAGATACGCGGAGTACGATTGAGGACTTGGCGGCTGCTTGAAGAACCTGGCCGCCTCCGCAAAGCTGAACGGGAGCACCTCAGTATCAAGATGCCGGCCGGTGAGTTTCGTTCCGGTCTCCCTTCCGAAGAGGGAGGCGTTAGAACCGGTGATGACCACCTGCCTGTTTGCATCCAGCAGCTGGCGGGCGAACCATTCCCACTTGTCAACGACCTGGATTTCATCAAAGTAATATGCTCCGTGCTCGCCATACGCGTCCTGCAAGGCGCCTAGGAGCTTTTGGAAATCGCCGGCCTGGAAGCCCGCTACCCTCGGGTCTTCAAAATTGAAGTAACGGCCCCCGCCGCTTTTCCTGCGGACCTGCTGCATCAGCGTGCTTTTCCCGCACCTTCTCACTCCAACCAGTATTCTGGCGAAGCGAGAAAGCCCCCCAGCCGCGATTTCCTTGCCCTGCTCCCTTGGAATGCCGTAATCGAAGCTTTCCAACTCCTCCTTTTGGGCCGTCACGACGCTCTTCAATTCGCTTGCGAGCACCATGAACGAGTAATGTTTTTGCTGCTATATAAACTTTTCTATCAGTAATAGACATTCTTGTCTATTAGTAATCTACAAACCTGAAGCAAACGGCAACTGATGCCGCCTCAAGAGAGAACTGGTGCCTTCTATTAGACGGGTGGTTATTTCTCCATCGAAAGCGAATACCAGCGGTCCCTCCGCATCTCCTGCTGATGAGGAAAAATAACTACAATTCAAGCTCCTCAATCGCGGTTTTCAGTTCTTTGCGTATCTCGCCAAAAGGCGGCAGGTGTTTGAGCTGATTCGCCAGCTGCCGCTCGTAATAAGCCTCGGCCTGTCCGAGCTTCTCTTCATCCAGGAGCTGGGCTTTCCCGGAATACTCCAGTTTCTTGTATTCCACCTTCTTAAGGAAAATCCCGGCCATCCTCCTCCGGTCCAGCCCCTTGTGATGGGTAAGGAGATACCAAACGTCATAGTAGTCCCTGACGCGGGTTCTTTGCAAAAGGCTGCGGAGCTTCTCGGCCAATATCTCCTCAAGCGAGTAGACTTTCACCGCAAAATCCTTTTCGTAGTAAGGATTCAGGATTTTCTTCTCCAGAACATCGCCGGCAATGATTTCATCGGCGGACAGGTCAATCGCAACCGCGTTCTTGCCGCCCTTCAGGCCGGCAAACTGTATTTTGATATCGGTGAACCAGCTTTTGCTGTTGAAGCCGCGTATTCTCGCATCGGCGTTATGCTCCCTGCCCAGGTAACCGAGCGCCGACTCGAACGAATCGCGAATCTCCCTTCCGCCAAGCTTTCTCGCCAAGGTGAAGTCCAAATCCTCGGAATAGCGGTAATCCCCGAAGTATGCTTTCCTTAGCGCGGTTCCGCCTTTGAAAACCAGGCTGTCATGGAGTTCCGGCGTGTTTGCCACCGCGTCCAGCATGAGCGTCAGGAAATAATCCTTCTCGACTATCGCCCAGCCCATCCCTTCGTTTTCGGCTATCTCAGTTATCCTGTTCTGCGATATCACAATTCCACCTTGAGCTCCCCCAGCGGGATATTCTCAATCACGCGCCATTTCGCGTCTTTCGGGCCGGTTTTCGGGCCGCCCGCATCCAGAAGGCAGTAGCCGCCGGAAACCCCGGGCAGGAGCTTTTTGGCTGTCCTGGTGTTCAGCTCCAACCCATCCAAAAGGTATCCCAGCCTCTTGACGGTTGCCAAATCCTCCATGCGGAGCGCGTATTCGTACAGCTTTTCATAATCGAGCTTTTCCCTGAACGCCTTCACGACTTCCGTAAGCCCTCCCGAGTATCCGGGCATGTACAGGCAGT
>JAPLWU010000140.1 GCA_026396425.1 Microcaldota archaeon
TCAGAGCCGAGCACCTGGCCGATTGCGTATATGGCTCCGGCCAATATGAACAGCAGGAGGGCAACGATTGGCAAAACCTCGCGGAAGCCCCCGCATATGTCGTTAAGCGCGTCCTGCATCGGGGTTTCAACCTGGGCGGAAACCAGTCTAACCAGCGCTGAAAATACAAAAAACGCAAAAGGCCTCTTCAACGCTTCGTACCAACTCATAAACTCGCCTCCTTCCTGTTCCTTTTCAGCAATTTTTCTGCTAATTCCTTTTGGCCCGTTTAAACACGGCGTTGGTAGTCGCAACAAACAATCGCACTACTATGGGCACAGAGCATTGGCGTCGACGACGACCCCAGGGTTTGCTCCGCCAATGCTGAAGTTTATGAACGTCGTCAGGAAGAACTGCGCCGAAGCCGCGATTATCAGCCCGATGATTCCTCCGACGAGCATCGCAGTCGCCCACACGGTCGCCCTTGCTCTTGTTTCAGAGCCGAGCACCTGGCCGATTGCGTATATGGCTCCGGCCAATATGAACAGCAGGAGAGCCACAATCGGAACTACGCCTTTAATGTTTGAGCAGATTAGGCTGAGCGAAGCAGCCATCTGCGCGAACGCCAGGTTCGCAAGCATCACCACTAGAAAAACCGCAACCATTCTCTTAAGCGGGTCATACCACGTCATTCAATCACCTCAATACTACCTTAACCTGACTAGCTGAGCTACACGCTCCATGAATCTCACGGGACGACGGGGGGGATGACAACTACGCGAGTGCAAGTTGCCGCATCTATGGCAGCTTGAAAGTCCATGGCGTCTCCGCCGATACTGAATCTTACGAACGTTTCCAGGAAGAACTGCGCCGAAGCCGCGATTATCAGCCCGATGATTCCTCCGACGAGCATCGCAGTCGCCCACACTGTCGCCCTCGCCCGGGTCTCAGAGCCGAGCACCTGGCCGATTGCGTATATGGCTCCGGCCAATATGAACAGCAGAAGAGCAACTATCGGAACGACTTCCCTTATGCTGGCGCAGATGTCATTCATCGAGTTAATCATCTGCGCGAACGCCAGGTTCGCAAGCATCACCACTAGAACAACTGCAACCATTCTCTTAAGCGGGTCATACCACGTCATCAACATCGCCTCCACTTTTTTCTGTCTACCTCTTTGTTTCCTGACCTATTTAAACCTAACGTTGCTTCCTACCTGCAAGCTTGACCGCTTTGGAGAGCTCGGAAACGGTCCTTTTCACATTACCCGACCTCTCGAGCATCGTTCCAACCTGCACTGCATCCGCTCCTGCCGATATGATTTCGGCAGCCTGCTTCGCGGAATTTATCCCGCCCGCAACTATGTACGGAATGCTTATGGCCCCTGAAACCGCCTTCACGATTGGAACGGGCACCGGGCCCATCTTCGAGGCAGAGCCCACGTCCGTTAGTATGAACCTGCAGCCCATGTACTGGCCCGCAAGCGCGAGCGCGGCGGCTATCTTCGGCCTTTCCCTCGGCACTACGTTGGCATCGCCCACCCAGCCCACGGTTCCGCCGGGCTCGACAACGATGTAGCCGACGGGCAGGGGCTCGAGCCCCATGCACTTCACAACCGGAGCGGCGAGCGCCTGGGCCTGCGAAATCCAGTATGGGTTGCGCGAGTTGAGCATCGACATGAAATAAACGGCATCGGCCTTCGCGTTGATTGTCGCCACATTGCCGGGGAAAAGCACGACCGGGACGTCCGACTTCTCCTTTATCCTCGTTATCGTTTCGTTTAGTATGTTTCCCTGTACTCCGGTCGAGCCGCCCACGAGCACTACGTCTGCCCCGCCTTCGGCTGCCAGAATGCCCGACTTGGCAGCATGCTCTGCGGACGGGTAGTCGCACGGGTCTATGACCACGAACAAGAGCCCGCCGTCGCGTTTTATCGCGTCGAGGATGTATTTTTCGACTTTCATCAAACCACTCCCCTAAATATCCTATACAGCCTCGAGGCCGCAATTTTTGCCCGCTGGCAAAAATGCGCATTTGCGCCGACAAGCTTCGGGCGAAGCCCGAAGATGCCCATTTTCGCCGAGCGAAAATTGGGGCGCAAATCGCGCACGTATATTGAAATTATTGTTCCTGCTCTTTATCCCTCTCCTTCCTTTCCCTATACTGCTCCACCATCTCTTTTATCCCTTGCTCCAGCCCCACTGTTGGCGCGTAGCCGAGCAGCCTCCTCGCCTTCCCGATGTCTACCGGCCTGTCGCGGGCAAGCCTGTGCACGTATTCGCTCGTAATGGGAGATTTCTTGCCCATAATCGAATACGCGAATTGGGCTCCGCCGGCAACCAAATAGGCAATTGGTAGTGGGACGGAGAAACGCGGCTCTTTCACCCCGAGTTCCCTCGTGGCAATCGAGAGTATCCCGCGCTGGCTCAGGTTCTCCTTCCCGGAAACCATGAAAATTTGGTTCCTCGCGGCTTTCGAGCCGGCGCAAAGCAGAAGCGCATCAACAACATCCGAAGAATGCACGAATGGAATTCTGTTCTCGCCCGAGCCGAGTATGGGCATCCATCCCTTCTCGAGAAGGGAGAAGAGGGAGAAATATCCCTCGGTGAACCCCGGCCCGTATGCTACGGAGGGGCGGACGATGCAGAAAGGAACTTTTCCCTCGAACTTCCACACCTCCCCCTCGGCCATGAGTTTTGACTTTCCATACGGGGTGGTTGGCCTGGTGGGCGTTTCCTCAGTGGCAGGAGGTTCCCTTATCTCGCCAAGAACAGAGATGCTGCTGCAGTGCACGAAAATTTTGGCATGCCCCTCGCAGGCCGAGAGGAGGTTTCGAGTACCGATTGCGTTGACGCCAACTAGCCTTCCGAAAGGGTGGTTGCTCCCAACGAGCGCAGCAAGATGAAATACGACGTCCGCACCGTTGGCTGCGGTCCTGAGGGTTTCAGGCCTCTCTAAATCGCCAACCGCGGGCTGGACTCCTTTCGGAAGAAGAAGGGCATCCTCCTCTTTCCTGATAAGCGCTCGCACCGGCAGCCTTCTCTCTATCAGCTCGGATACGAGCCGCCTGCCCACCCTCCCGGTTGCCCCGGTTACAAGGTACATGAAACCCATGTCGCTCCCAATGTTCATTAAGCTTTTGCACCAAATACCCTACCATGCGCCCGATGGCCAACCTCGAAATAAAAAGAATCTGCCGGGAATTGCAGGCCCTAGCGGGCTCGAGAATTTCGAAAATGTACGGAATCGGCAGCGATGACTTCCGGTTTGTTTTCAATGCGAGGGATGGAACAAAAGAAATCTTCGCCAGATTGGGGGTTTGCATCCATCTCACGCGCTTCGTTCGCGAGGCCCCGCAGGAGCCCACCCAGCTCGCCATGCTCCTGAGAAAACACGTTGAAAACTCCCGCGTCGTTTCCGTCTACCAGCACTCGGACGACCGGGTAATCGTCTTCGAATTGGAGAGGGAGAAAAAATTCAAATTGGTTTTCGAAATGTTCGCGAAAGGAAACCTGGTTCTTGCGGGCGAGGAAGGCAAAGTCCTGGCCTGCAGGCGCACCGAGGAATGGCGGGACAGGAAAACCAGAATCGGGGAGATGTATTCCTTTCCCAGCTCCTCTCCGAGCGCTTCC
>JAPLWU010000037.1 GCA_026396425.1 Microcaldota archaeon
GCACCTCGACCTTCGACCCGAGAAGCTTCACTACCGGCGCCATCGCGTCCTCGGCCTGGTTCCCGTACGGGCAATAGGCCATAGTGTAAAGATAGACTTCCGGGTTGTCGGTTTTGGGTATTGTTTGCGCGGCTGGAGGTTCTGCCACTTCAATCGGCTTGTCCAAGTCGTAAACGTAGTTCGTGACCACGAAGAATTTGCCGTCCTTTGTCGCGTAAAGGCCCAGGCTCTGCCCGCTGATTGAGATATTGACCTCGTAGAATTGCGTGCCTTCGACAACGCCATTCAGCGTCGCCGTGCCTGTCCCCTGCATCAGGTAATCGTTAATGTATTTCACCGTCTTGTCCGCCGCCTGCTGGGCAGAAATCGTGCCGGGCTGCAGGCCGCATGAGGTAACATTAGTTCCGGTGCCCGCAGGCACTTGGCCCTGCCTATTCAGGCCCCAGTAAAGGGCGAGCAGCAACGCAACCGCCAGAACAACGGTCGCCACTTGCCAGATGTTCAATCCTTCCGTCTCCTTAGTTTTTTCAGTCGATTCGGCCATTCAAAACACACCTCAGATTAGTATTAGTAAGATAAATTGCCCATGATAAATTTAATAGGCTTCGCCTGCGGGGAGGCGCGGGCGCAAATCCTGCCCGGACGAAAAACCCAGCGGGGCTTCCCTCAATAACCCACGCCTGAAGGCGTGGGTTTGCAGGGGATTGATTAGAAAGAACTCGTGCCTTCACCTCCGCCCAAGGGCGGAGGCTTTGGGCGTGGGTTATTGTCAACAAGCTCCTCAATCTTGCTAGGTGCGCGGCGTTAGCCGCGGCGACAATTTTTTATAAAGCAGCACCACTGCAAAGCCGCCCACGAGCGTCAGCACTATTGCCCCTCCGGTCGCCAAATCAAAATAGTATGCAAGCGTCAGCCCCGTTATAACCGAAGCGACTCCGATCAAAGCGGCGACTCCGATCGTATTTCTGAAACTGCGGCAAATCAGCAGCGCAATGGAGGCGGGTATGACGAGAAATGACGATACGAGGAGTATGCCGACGATGCGCATCGAGAGTACGACGGTTATCGCGGTCAGGACGACGAGCATCGCGTTCAGCCTTTCAACCGGAATTCCCGACGCGCGGGCGGAATCCTCGTCGAACGTCATATAGAAGAGCTCCTTGTAGAAAAGCAAGAGCGCAACGAGGGTCGCAATTCCCACCGCGAGTATGAGCAGTATGTCGGTCCCGCTAACCGCGAGGATGCTCCCGAAAAGGTACGAGAAAAGGTCCGCTTTGAAGCCGTGCGACAGGCTGACCAGCACGACTCCCATAGAAAGCCCGAACGAGAAGAAGATCGCGATTGCGGCATCACCGTAAACCTTCATGCTCTTGAGCTTCTGGATGCCTATTGCCGCAAGCACGGAGAAGGCGAGCGCTGAAAGGAGGGGATAGACGCCGAAAAACATGCCAGCGGCTATTCCCCCGAAAGAGATGTGCGCGAGCCCATCTCCAAGCAGCGACATTCGACGCAGGACGAGGAAAACCCCTATGACCGCGCACAGCAGCGCTATGAGGATTCCCGCGATGAAGGCGCGCTGCATAAACCCGTACTGAAGTAATTCCAGCATTAAAGCACCTAATCGACCTAGTCGTCACATACCCACGCCCTAGGGGATGGGCTTGTGATCATCGGATAAACCGCGCCGAGGGCGTGGGTATGTGGTGATGATGCGGCACGAACGCCATTCCGGCAGGGTAGGCGCAGTGCAGGTCGGCCGTGCTGAGGCCCTTGGAAACATCATGGAAGGTCACGGCGATGTTGACGCACGCGAGCTTGTTCACGTTCTTTGACACGAGGCCTATATCATGCGATACGAGCACGAGCGTCAGCCCGAACTCCTTGTTTAGGCGCCTTAGGAGCGCGTAGAAGTTGTGCTGCGCCTCCATGTCGACGCCAACCGTTGGCTCATCTAATATGAGCAGCTCGGGCTCGGTGGCGAGCGCCCGCGCTATGAACACTCTCTGCTGTTGCCCCCCGGAAAGGTCGCCTATGCGGCTGTCGCGAAGATTGAGGATTCCGGCCGTCTTAAGCGCCCTTTCCACCGCCGCGTAATCGGCCGAGGAAAGCCGCCTCGCAAGACCTGCTTTTGGGATTCTCCCCATGCTCGCAACCTCGAAAACCGTTGCAGGGAAATTCTGGTCGAAATTCGTCGCCTTCTGGGGAACGTAGCCCACCCGCCGCCATTCCCTGAAATCCGCGATGCCCTTCCCGAATATCATTATTGAGCCCTCATCGGGCTTGAGGAGGTTGAGCATCAGCTTTACTATGGTTGTTTTGCCGGAGCCGTTCGGCCCGATTACTCCCACGAAATCCCCGCGTTCGATGGAGAACGTGGCCTTTTCCACGGCCGGCTGCCTGCCGTAGCCGAAAGAAACGTTCTCGAATTCCACTATTTTTTCGGCCATTTTTTCACTATTCGAAATCTTTTCGCTATCCGCATTCCAGGCCCGTCCTTATACTGTCTAGATTTTCCTCCATAAGCGAAACGTAGTCCTCGCTGCGAGCCTGCTCTCCGGATGTAAGCCCGTGTATCGTATTGAACATCAGAACCTGCCCGTTTATCTCGCTTGCGATTGCCTGCGCGGATTTCGGGCTTATCAGGCTTTCGAAGAAAACAGCGGTGACGTTTTGCGCCCTCGCCTGCTCCACGATTTTCACAAGTTCCGCCGGGGACGGCTCGCCCTCCTCGCTCACGCCTTCAATCGGAATCTGGTTGCAGCCGTATTCCCCGCAGAAATACCCGAGTGTCGCGTGCGTTATGAGGATGTCCTTTTTCCTGCATGACGAAATCACGGTGCGAATCTTCGCGTCAAGCGCATCCAGCTTTGCTTCGTACGCCGCGGCATTGCGTTCGTAGTAATCCTTGCCTTCCGGGTCCGCCTGGATGAAAGCGTCCTTTATCGCTTGAACCTGCTTCTTTGCATAGGCGGGAGCAAGCCAGATGTGCGGGTCGTACTCACCGTGGCCGCGTTCCCCTTCATGCGCTTCGTTTTCGTTTTGCCCGTCCGCCCTTATCAGCTCGATTCCCTTGCTCGTATCCACGACAACCAATTCGTTGTTGCCAACGCCGTTAATCAGGTTATCCGCCCACGGCTCAATTCCCGCCCCGTTAAGGATGAAAACATCGGCCACGGAAAGCTGCTTTATCGCGGATGGCGTCGGCTCGAAATTATGCGGCTCGACTCCCGGCGGGATAAGCACGGTTACCTCCGCCCTCTCTCCTCCGACATTCCTTGCAAAATCGTACAACGGGTAAAAGCTCGCGACAACCTTGAGCTTGCCGTTCGGTTCGGCCTTCTCTGCCTGCATGCAACCTGCGAGCATGAACGAGCACAGGGAAAGCACGAGTATTGGCAGTAACCCCCTAGCCATAAGAAACACAGAACAGAATCGGGCAGTCAGTATTATTAATACTTTCTTAAATAGTTAATAATATTCGAACCCGGGTATTTAAAGGGGTTATTAAGATGGCAATAATCAGCGTGTCAATAGACGCGGAAACGCTCGCCGAAGCAGACGCGGCGGTCGAGGCACTCGGCCTATGCAGCAGGTCCGATGTTTTCAGAAAAGGCGTGAAAAACTTCGTATCGGAAATGCGCCGCCCTGAAAGCCTGCCGTCAAGTGCAAACGCCGTCCTCGTTGTGATGCACGCGGAAGGGCACGAGGACGAGGTGACGGACCTGAAGCACGACTTTGAGCAGGTGATAATAATGCAGACGCATACGAAGCTCGATGAGCGCCACTGCCTCGAAATATTCGTGCTCAAAGGCAATGGGAAGCGGATTGCGGCATTTGCGAACGCAATCTCCTCGAACCGGCACGTGAAGTATTCAAAGCTCGTTCTGCCTTAGGTTGAGCGCAGGACAAGCGGCATTTCCGCGGAAACGGGATGGGTTTTAGGCGTTTAAGTGCACTTACTACTTTATACTATCCAAAGTTCATGGTATATTCGTGGTCAAAGAAGAAAAGCAAAGATTCCTCGAAGCATGGGGTAAGCATATTGAGGGGACTACCCTTCAACACAAGTTCTCGAGCTTCAGTTCTGTTGGAGAAGCGGTTTTCTGCGAAAGTTTCAGAAGGGGCATTCTGGCCCACCGCAGTCTCACGAAGAAAGAAAAACGCGAAATCTGCACATACACGAAACTCTAGCCTGAAAGAGTAACTCTTTTTTCTACCCCATTTCTTCCGGCGGCAGTCACAGTCCTCAGCCTTCCAGCCGGCAGACGATTGGTCCGCTTGGTGGAAAGTGCTCCGCCAGAGCGCCGAAGAACAGTGCATTTCCTAGGGAATAAGATGTCTTTTTTCCTCTTTTCTTTCGGCGTATTGCGATTCAGCGAGCGTTATTTTGCCAGGAAGCTCCACCAGGGCTGCTCCGCTTTTTCAACTGCACCTGTCCGAGCACTTATCGTGGTTGTGACCGGTACGGTGACCGGGAAGACGAAAAGAAACGCGCCAGTCCTCGAACCCCGCACGACGTAAGTCGGGTTCTGCCCGGTCTGGAGCGTCATCTCGTCAGCTTGTTGGAGAGGGCTTCCTGCTCCAGCATTTGCCACCGCCCGGTCTGGCTGCACGAGGCCGGAGATATTTACGGACCCCCCTCCGCAGGCAACAAGCGCCCCGCTCTTCGCATCGCAGGTGCAATTCGTTGGGCAAAGAAGTGTGGAGTTGGCACCAGCCGCGCTCGGCGGGCAGTTGCCAGGAAAGAAGAAGGAGTGGTTGACGTCAGTATCCCCAGTGAATTGAATGCATTTTTGTTCATCGCGGGACCAGAGGCAAATCGCGTTCTGCTCGCAATGCGAACATTCAGTATAGTTAGAACAATCGTGGGAGGGGCACATCAACGGCAGGATTATATCGTTCCCCTCGGGCGTAACATTCGTACTGAAATTCCCGAGCGGGTTGTATGGGGCGCACTTATCATCCTTGACCGACCACTGGCACCTGCGCCTGATGCCGTCATTGCCGGCGCATGAGAAGCAGTCCGCGTATTCGAAGCAGTAGTCGCCTCCCTTGCTCATGTATTGGCAGTCGTTCGGCTCGGTTACCCAGCCGGCCTTCAGGCCGCTTGCATTGACTTCGCCCCAGGTTTTTCCGTCCACGCATGCCCCGAGGAAATCCGCCCAGCCGCACTGGCTGGCGTTGTTCATCTTCGGCGCATTGGCGCAAGCCGCGCAGTCGGGGTAAATGCCGCACCGGATTGCGGACTGGGCCGGAGTGGATGGGGGCGGTTGAGATGTTGGAAGAACCGGCGGAGTTTGGGTTGAGCCCGGAGTCTGAGTGGACGTATTCGTCGGAGTAGTTGGCGTTGTCGGAGTCGTGTGTGTAGTATTGTTGGCAATGGGTGTGGTCCCAGGCTGCCTTGCAGGCGGAGGTGTATCTTTCTGCTGGGTGTATACCGGTGCTTGCCCCCCTGGGCAAGTGAATATGCAGGATGGCGAAGTGCAGGGCACGCAAGCCTGCCCGTTCCACATGCACCCGAGCTTGCCAGTGCATGGATTGGCGTTGTTGCAAGTGGTTGCCTGCGCGCAGTAATCATTCTTCCAATAGATATCATAGCAGCCCAAGTAAGCGTTCCAGCGCATTGGGTGGCCGTCCGGGGCGGTTGCCGGGCATGTTTGTTCCTCCATGGTTATTCCAGCTTCCGGAACGTTGCTTTCCGGCGTTTCGCCATTCACGGTGATTCCAGGCCCTTCCAGCGCCTGGCCGTCAGTAATCTGAGGAACCTGCGGCAGGCCGTCGTCTGCCGTGGGAGAGCTTAAGAAATAGCTAGCGCATTGGGAGGCGCAATCTGCCGGGTACACCGAGCCGCAGTTATTCCAGTCCATCCCCGCTGCTGCCGCGGCAGCATTGCACGCCGCCGAGCAGGAATCAAGGCAATAGGCGTCGCATTCGCCGTAGCTCGATCCGACATTGAAGTAGCATACGAAGTTGGCATGGAGCATTTGGGATTGTTGCTCCTGTGCGGCGGCTGGCGCCACGAGTAGAAGCAGCATGGCCGCTATGAAAACGGTGAACCGAAGAGCATCGCCTTGGGAAGCCGGTTTTTTCACCAATCATCACCCACATATCCACGCATATCCACGCATATCCACGCATATCCACGCATATTCACGCCCTCGGCGTGGTCTTACCCTGCTTCCACATACCGGCCCAGTCGGGCGTGATTATGCGACGCCCTCGGCGAGGTCTTATCCCACTTTCACATACCGGCCCAGCAGGGCGTGGTTATGTGACCCTTATGCCGAAATCATCTTCTAATTCCCTAATCCTCTCAGAGTTTCTAGTGTACCTGCTATCGAGGTCATCCTTCCCTGGTCCGCGGCCGCGAATCCCTCCAGTTCGGATGCCATCGCCCTCGCTTTATCCTGTACCCCTGACTTGGCGCTTTTTATCTTCGACTGCGAGTCCATGGTGCTCACGTTCCAGCTCTGCAGCGCTCCTTCGTTCTGCATTATAAAAGAATTCAGATAGCCCCAGGTGACAAGCGCTTGCTTTGCTTTCAGGGCATATTCGCCTGCGGCGTTGGCTTTTGCGGTGAAGGTCGCGTTTTCAAGCGGCATGGCCGTATACTGCCTGTCCAGGGAGTTCAGCTCGTTCAAGTCCTTGTTAAACATCGTGAAGTACTGGTAATACTGGGTTCCTGTCGCCTCTTCCTGCTTCCAGTATATGGCCGGGTAAAATGCTATTAAGCCAAGGATGAGAACTAAAAACCCGCAAAGAACCCCGGACAAAAGCCTGTCACGCATCCTAACGGAGTTCCACCCGGGCGCTTTCTCGTCTCCGCCACTCCCGGCTACGGCGCGTATTTTGTCGCCGCAGTCCGGGCAGTGCTTCGGAATCGGCTTTGGGAGGACGTGCCCGCACTCGGTACAATACTTCATGGTAACCCCTGCGATTCCTTCAGGACTTCGATCGTATCCCCGGCCATGCTCATTCGGAGCGGGTCGGAGTCCACGAAAGCCTCGAGCTCAAGCTCGACGGCGTGCTCAATCCCCCTGAAATATACCTTGGTTGAGTCCAGCTGCTCGTCCATGGCCGTCTCGTTAATGCTGTCGTTGCTGAAATTTTGCAAGTCTGCAAGGTTTTGGTGGATAAACGCCTTCATGCCATCAACGTGGGAAGCGTACTCGTTCACCTGCAAGGCGAACTTTCGCGCCGCCGCTGCTTTCTTTGGAAGGCTGTTATAGGTGAGTTCTCCGGATGATTCGTACTCGTTGCCCGTGGCCTGCATTTGAACGGCGTCGTATTGCAAGGCGCTCAGGAACTGCTTCAGGGAATTCCCCAGTTCCGCGGCTTTCTTTGAATCGGCAAGAATTTGCTGCCTCCGCAGGTCTTCCTGCTGCATCTGGGAATCGTCCTGCGGAGTTAGCTCGAACTGCCGCAGCTGCGCTTCCTGCTCCGACTGCTTCGCCTTTGCCGCATCGGCGAGCCCCGCACCGACGAACACGTTCGTCAGGACTGCCAGCGCGAGCAGCAGCAATAAGCCTGCGACGAGGCTGCGCCTCCTGGCAACGATTAGCTGAAAAAGTCCCGTATTCCTTGCGACCTCGCGGGCAGGCGTTTCTTTGGCAGAAGAAAGAGTTGCTCCGCACTCCGTGCAGTGCTTTGGGTTCGGCGTTGGCAGTTTTTGACCGCACTCGGAGCAGTACTGCATGGAGGAATAGCGGCGGGCCTATTGAAAATACTTTCGGCTAGAGCGACGCTGCCAAGGTTTCCTGGACGAAGGTTGGGGGGATGCACAAAGCGGCTTTCGAAACAACGGGCGCGGGAGGCAATGGACGCACGGGATTGACCCGCAACAAGCGATTATATTTATTGTTTGCCTTCGTATGAAGGATACGGTGATTCCGATGGGAACTGTTGGCGCCGGCGATGTTGACTACACTACTTATTATGGGGACATAGCCCTGAGGCGGAAGGACGGCAGTGCAATAAAATTCGGCAACGCGAAAAACTACGACGAGGAGTTTGCGCTTAAGGAAAAGCAGAAACTGCAGGACGGCGACAGGGTAAGCACGGGCAAAAAGTCGTTCATCACGATAATGGGGCACCCGAAAGACGGCCAGATGCAGATGCTGACCGTTTTCCCTGAAAGCGAATTTGTACTTGGCATCGGGGAATGGGAAGCAGCCGTAAAAGGGGAGCAGCAAAAAGGGGCGGAAATCTCCGGGCTGAAATTCGTGAAAGGCACTTTCTACGTGATGCCTGCGGGCGCAGCGCTTGAAATCCCGATGGCAAAGGTCAGGCATATCGACAAAAAGCGCGAAATGAAATTCATGCTGGACATTGTGCAGGGCATGACGGTTATCCTGCCTGGCTCAAAAATGGAAGTCACTGGCGGCGGAAAAACTTACGAGACATGGCCCGCGTACGGTTCGTTGGGCATGACCGAGATTATGGTCACCACGGGCGGCATGTACGAGAAGAGCATGGAAGTGGATGAGCGGGCAGGAATGCTCGCAAGCTCCCTTTTGCAGATGGGTATGGGCATGCCGCAGGAGTTCAAGTACGACGAGGGCCTGATGGATTATTCCGCGCGCAAGACGGCAGAGAGCAAAAAGAAGAGCGCCGAGTATGCGAAGAATGCGCTAAGCGAAGCAGATATAGAGAAGATGGAGAAAGCAAAAAGCATCACCGAATCCCAGGCCGAGCTGGCGCGCGCCATGGCAAAGGCGACAAAGGCGGCCGGGGGCTCATCCAGCCCGGCATTCGGCATCAATATGCTTGCCAACCTCGATTTGTCCAAGCTGAAGGACATGCCGGGCCTCACGCCAGAGCAGAAAAAGCAGATTGAGGAAGGCATTCCGGCGATGGCGAAGATGCAGAAGGAGCTTTCGGGCGCAAAGCTTGCGCAAATAACGGCCCAGACAAATCTTTCCGAAAAATACATGGAAACCGCGCGCAACGACCCTGTTGCCAAAAAGCAGGCGGCCAAGGCCAAGGCGGATTTCAAGGAAAAGTTCGATTCGTTTTCCCTTCCGCCCTACCCCAGACCTGATGAAAAATTTAGGGTGAAATAGGCGATTAAATGTCAGGCAAGGGAGATATCGGCGAATTGGCATCCGGCTGCGAGCAGAAGCTGGCGAAGCTTGTTGACGGGAAATACTTCATCCTTGAGAATTATCTCAAGGAGAAAAACCTGAAGCAGTTCGAGGATGAGGTGAAAAACGCCCGCGCGGGCTTTGGCGCAGGCAGGGGCACCGCGGCATCCGCGTTGCGCGCCGAGAATGAACTCGACGCAATCGAGGCGCGATTTGTGAAATGGTACGAGGGGAACGAGGACGTGGACGACGCTCCAATGTTCAGCGCAATCATATCGTTCTTCCGCGAGGCAAAGGAAAAGCTTGCGGTTTATCGCTCCGCAATGGCCTGCCTTGCGGCAGGGAACAGGGAAGCGTGCATGGAACTCCTGGGCAAGGCGTTTGAAAAATTCAAGGCCGCCGCACAAAAGGCGTGTTCGATTGCGCAGGACGGGGACGAGAGGATGGCGGACAACGCCGCCACGATAATGAGGTACATTGACCTGGACCACGAGATGCGCCTCGTGGAAATGATGGCGCCAAGCGGCTCAAAGGATGGCGCGGTTGACAGGGCGCTTTCGCGCATGGGCGGGGGGCATGGGAATCTCATGGACCTGCGCGCCCAGGCATACCATGCGAAGAACCCCGCGCTGCAGGAGGCGGCTGCCGAATTGCTTGCCGCATCCTTTGAATATCAGGGCGCGCTTTGCGCGGCATATCTGTTTTCCGAACTGAACGGGTGATGTTATGGCTGGAAAAAACGTGCAGGTGACTGAGGCCGGCGGGGCCGGGATGGGCAGCATTGCGCCCGGCTCTGGTCATGATTACGAAATGGGCGGCGCGCCGAAAAAGGAAAAAATCTCAAAGACGAACATAGGCTCTGCGGTCGGCAAGGACGTATTCGTGGTGCGAGCCGGCAAGAAGCTCCCCGTGGCTGCCGAGATTGGCGGCAAGCCCTTTAGGCTCGAGGACGGCGACAGGGTGGAGACGGGCGAGGGCTCCTATGTTTTAGGGCTGACCGATATCCCGACGGGCGATAACCCAAATACCAGCATAATGCTCTATCCGAACAGCGCGGTGGAAATTTCCACCAGGCACAGCGCGGCTGGAAGTGTGGAAGGCGGGGCCGATGTAATCACGAAAGTGGGATTCATCAAAGGCATGATAATGTTCGGCGGGCCGTGTGAATTCGAGTTCAAGCAACCCATTCCCGTCAAAGTCTCTCCGACGGCAATGGGCATGGCAGTCAGCTTTTGCGCGGAAATAAGGCAGGACGGCTCGGTCGCATTCTTCAGGCGGATGGCCGAGATAGAGCACACCAGGGCGAAAGTGAAAGCCGGGCTTTTTGCCAAGGAAACAATTGCGACTTCGGACGCGATTTATGACCTGCCAGCGCTTGAGCCGCGCTACGAGGAAGCGCTCAAGGTTATTGACCTATGGGCAAAGGCGCAAGGCGCGCCGATGGGGAGGAAAGCACTGGAACATCCCACTCCCGGCGTCGAGGATTTCAAGAAGGAAATGGAGGGCGCGATAAGCGCGAACGTGGCGAATATGAGGCGCGAGCTTGCGGAGAACGAGTATCTTCCCAGGGAAGTTGCCGCGGACTACAAGAAGCAGATTGCAGATTTCGAGCGCGGGAGCGGGTTGTCAAAGGCGTTCACGCCCAAGGATGAAGAGAGAGGGAAGGAAGCCGAAAGGAAAGCCAGCGTGCAGCGCGCCATTTCGAATGGCGAGGCGGCTCTTTCGAAACTCGCTTCACTGCAGCTGCCAGCACCGCAGAAGCTTGACCCAAAATACCTAATCACAGCGGACAAGTCCGAGCGCAGGGCAATGAGCATGGACGATTATGTCCGCAATGCATGGGCAAAGTCTGCCAAAATCAACGAATTGGACCAGCAGCTTAGGGAGGGCAAAATTTCCAAGACCGAGTTTGCCGCAAAGAGCAAGTCGCTGCAGGATGAGATAGTCGCTCCGCTTAAAAAGAGCGCAGAGCGCATTGCGAAAGCCGGAAAGGAGGGTGAACCAATGCTTGACGCGGTTTCTGCAAAAGTGAAAATAGGCAAGACAGTGCAGTATGGCTCAATATCGATAGAGGTTCGCGGTGCCGAGATGGGCCCGGAGTTTAAGATGATGAAAAGCCAGCCCGGCACGCTATTTGTCGCGGTAAGCATGAAGCTGGAGAACACAAAGAGCGCTTCAACTGCGTACATCGTGCCTGACGAGGAGCTGTGGCTCAACTTCGGCGCAAGCGAGCCTGTGAAGCCGGAGAACTACAAATTCGAGACCGCGCTCGACAAGGGCAAGCCCACGGAGGGTTATGTATGGTATACTGTGCCCGCGGACTCCAAGAAATTCAGCTTGATGTTCGGGAAAAAAAAGATGCCGAAGACGCCGCTTGATTTCGGCTTCTGAATGGCTCGTATCTTTGCCGCATCAGAGCTTGGTTCCGCAGCCGGTGCAGAAGTTTGTGCCGGCCGGGTATTCCGCATTGCACTTCTTGCAGGAAACTATGAGTGCTGCACCGCAGCTTGGGCAGAATTTCGGCCGAGGTTCGGGAATCGCTTTCTTGCACTTTATGCAGGAGTTCGAAGCCGTCGGGCTGCCCCCCTTGTTCAGGACGCTTCCGGCTCCTTTCACCACCGTGTCAGTGATGGTCTGGCCCGCCTTCCATTCGATGTCGCTTTTTACCTTGCCTGCGATTCCATCGAGAAACCCCATGCGATCACCTGCAGACAGCTTTCCGCAATTAAATTTAAGGAGTTAACGGTGGCGAATCGGACTTCTATTCCGTCACACATCCCGGCGCCATTTCCACTTTGGCTCGAATCGGTCCGCTTGGTGGGAAGGGCTCGGTCAGACACTCGGAGGACACCGTTTTTCCTAGGAAAGATGGCTTATCTCTCGCGTTTTCGGTCCGTACTCCAGATGTCTGTTTCGTCTAGAATAATGGATCGGGACAGGCCATTTCTGCGGAAATCAAAAGCCATATCCCAACTCACAGAACCGGGCCAGGGTGCTGAGACTCCGATAGACTTTAATACGCCTTAAACTTAAACTTGATTATGAAAATGCTTTTCCCCGCAATTATTTTTAGTATATTGCTTCTTGGGTGTACTCAAGAAACACCAACCGCTAAATCAATATCAGACTGTACTGCCGATATATACGACGTCTGTATTCAGGGATTAGTTGCTAACGGATACGGCAATGTCTCATTATGTGATAAAGTAGGTTCGGGATTCAAAAACGCATGCTATTACTATGCTGCAAGAAATAGCCAAGACAATGGCATTTGCCAAAAAATTGTATTTGTTGAAGATGGCATAAACTCATCCTACAACTGGAAAACAGTCTGCGAAGTTGTAGCAAAAAATGATATTGACGGTTGTTCTAAAATAAACTCTAAAATACTGGATTTTGATTTCTGGGGGGATCATTATCAGGCCGAATGTGCAGAAGATCTGGCGGTTCTCAATGATAAAGTAGCGATTTGCGATGATTTAGGGGAATATGACAGAACGGATTGTTACAGTTTTTACGCATACTACAGAAACAAACCGGACGTATGCAATAAGCTACCCAATAAAGGGGAGGTAGTATCAAATCCTCAGTCGACATGTTATTTCGAGTACAATAACCTAAAGGCGGCGAATTGGCCAAAATGGATTGAAAACATTGAGAGCAATAAACGCCCGGCATGACGGCATGTTTCCGCGCTTACAGCGCAGAGTCAATGACCGCGGGCTAACACGATTTGCGCTGTGGCGCAAATGTGTCCCATTTGGGCCGCGCCCAAATAGGGAAGCCCACGGATTGCCGAGGCGCTTTAGGCGGGTGCGCTCTTTGAGCGACACTTGCTCCCGCGCACCCGCGGTCATTGTTGGCAGCATTCTTTTAAATGCGGTCTTCCAAGTTTCAGCCATCATGGGTGGATTATAATGCCTCAGGAGAATCCTTTGCTAGCTGAAAAAGGGGAAATAGATTCCCTCGTACGCGAAAGGAGGCAGCTCGAAGAAAAACTTTCTGCGGCCAGAGGGCCGGGCTCGGAGTTCCTGCTCGAGGCCTGTGAAGGACTGACGGACCTGATAGACGACTTTGGGGAGATAAGCAGCAAAAAAGGCGAGATGGAGTACGCGGCGATAGACACACGGGTCAAGTTCTCAAGGAAGGTCAGGCACAAGACCAGGGATGTGGGGAGGTTCGAGCAGAAGCTCGTACGGGAACTTGACAACAAGCGCATTACACTCAAGCACGTGCAGAAAATGGCCGGGATAATAAAGCTCCTGAAGTCGAACAAGGTTGATAAGGCCCGGGAAGAGGCGGGGGAGTTCTGCCAGTTACTCGTGATGAGAGACCGGCTCGTCTGGATTAGCGATGAGGTGTCGAGAAAAAGGGCGCGCATAGAGAGAGCAAAACGCGGCATATCCGCGCAGTTGTCGGGCCTGGAATGGATTGAAAGGGAGCCTGAGCCTGACTTGGAGAAGACGGGCGGGCATGAGGGGAGGCTGCGCCTCCGCGAAAGCCTCCTCATGATGCGCTTGGAGTACATGCGTTCGCTTGAAACCATGCCTTTGGGGGAACTTCTCGGAAAAATGAGGGACGAGGAACTGGGAAAACTCGGCTTTCCAGCACTTTCCGAAGAGGATATGGAAGGGCTGTCCTCTTTCTTGCACAAGTCCGGGCTTGAAGGTAAGTCAAGCGAGCAGCTTCTTGAGCTGGCCGAGCTGAACCCGCAAAAGCTCAGGCACCTTGACGTCGATTCGGCCTGTTTTAAGAGAGAAGTCGTTGCGCGGAAGACGTTTCTGGGCCAGATAATGGCTCTTCATTCCACCGGTTTCCTCGCGCTTGACTCCAAGGATGCGCCGGCGCTTGCTTACTTGTCAGAACACGCTGAAGGAGCAAGGGAGGCAATAGCCCAGCTAGTCGAACTCGACAAAACGGCGGGGGAGGATGAACTGGAATGGGAAAGGATGAAGCAAATCGAGCGAAAGAAGGCCGAACTTGCGGGAGTTGAAAAAACCGCTCTCATCGGCTCGTTGAGGGAGCTGGAGCGTCTTGAAAAAATATTGGATGGAAAAGAGGAGGCAGTGCGGCCCGAGGAGGAAACGAAAACGGAGAAGGGGCCCCTTGGATCCATTCTGGACTTCTTGAAGTCAGTGGCCGGGAAAAAGTAGCGACTGCCGGTCAGGCTAATGGATTATTATCAGACCATACGCCTGGTGCGCGATGCTTGGTCAGACGCTCGAGAGACGATGCATTTCCGAGGAAATTAACGATGCCACATAGTTTTTTATAGCCGGTATCCGGATACGTATGCGGTGGTTGGATGAAGGGGATAATTCTGGTATCTTTGCTGGCGGCAATTCTGCTCTTGTCCGGCTGTGCGAGCAACCCTGGAACTCCGGAAAAGGCGGGCGGCAATCTGACGATTACCCCGAACACACTTCCAAAATGGATTTCCGGCAGGGCCGGCTCTGCCGACCTTGCTCCGATGGTGAGCAAAGGCACGCCGCCCTACAGCTGCTCGCTCACGGCGGGTTCTGTTTTGCCAAACGGGCTGGTCCTGGACAGCAACTGCACAATATCGGGAACCCACACGCTCGCCCCGGGAACGCCTGAGGAACTCTCGCCTCCTTTCACCGTGAGGGTGAGTGACTCCTCGCAGCCGCAGCTTTTCGCAGAGGTTAAGCTTGCCATAATCACCGTGGTCGAGAAGCCTGAGCTTATCCCTGTTGACGGCGCCTGCACGGCGGGACAATATTGCCGTACGCAGGTTGCCAGAGCGCAGGGCGGCACGCCGGAATATGTTTTCAGCTCAGGCTCGTTCGCAGACGGCGCGCCTCCAATGGGGATGTCAGTGGGAACGGACGGCTTCCTGGTTGGCACGCCCAAGGACGAAGGCACTTTCACTTTCAGCGTGTGCGTAGCGGATTCTGTCCGGGCATCGGACTGCGGGGACAGCCACGTCATAGTAAGCCCGGCACCGGAGAACCAAACTCCTGCAGGGGGCTGCACCTCGCCATACGATGGAGTATGGAGCGGCACGGTGGAAGGCACCGGCGTTTATTATCTCTCAGGCGACTATGAAACCAACACGCCGTATTCCGTTTCCTATGATTTGGAAATCACCTTGAAGTGCAATGCGAGTGAAATGACTGAGATAGGAAAAATCACCTATCTCGAGGTAATGCACATGAAGGCATCAGACTCCTATTTTGGCTGCACCGGCGGATGCGACTCCACGCTGCGCGGGGAAAACCAATTCGGCGGGATTAACAATTACGTCGACCTGCCCGAACCCGGAGGCAATGTGTACGGTATGAACGTCCTGTTCCCGAACAGTGCGATGATAGACGTTGGCATGCTCTCGCTGAGCCAGGACGGGAAAACGATAATCGTCGACGAGGGGAGCGACAGCGCAGTATCGGTGGGATGGCTTTCCGGCCTCGACCCCAATGCCCACTTTGCGCAATCGCTTGAATACGCGCACTGCAATGGATGCGAGGAAGACCACGGCCTCAACACGCGGTCAAGGCATATTGAGCTTCATAAAACAGGATGAGGGCCGTGCATGGAGAAAGAAAACATTAGGTGGTTGGGAGGCTCAGCTTCGCAAAGATAGGTTTATAGGGTTCTTGGGTTGATTACGGGGGGTTATATGATGCGAATCATGGCGTTGGTTGCCCTTTTGTCAGGGCTTTTTCTTCTGGGGTGCACGATTGCGCCTAAAAATACTGTTGTAGTGCCGACGTTTGATTGTGTTTCAATTCAAAAAGAAATTGAGCAGAACTGCAACGTCGAATTGGAGATGCGCCCTCGTCAATCGACACCTAACATCTGCGACTATTTGACCAAAGATAAGAAATACGAGTATTATTTCAATGTTTTACCTCTTGACAAGTACTATTCTGGGATAAATGACCTCAAAAAAGTATTGAATAATGAGTCCATAAGCTACGAAGAGTTGAACATTGAAAAGGGAGCTGTTTTTCTTAACGTATCCCCGCTTCCCGGTCAATCGTCACAAGTGAATTTCATGTTATACGTTTTCGATGACAATAACCAGTACATTGTGCAAGCAAATTCAAGATTCGGCCCACAAGACGAAGAACACTGTGTTTCTAAAGCTGGAGTTTTGCGAGTATCTAATTTCCGCGCAGTGAATGGAACGTTTAGCTACAACCCGTATGGCATGATGAAATAGGTAGGTGGAGTCTAGGCTAACTATACTAACTATAGGCACTTTCGTGCCTAATTCTGCAGGACAAATTCTCGCAGGAATTTGGCCGCATTGGAATGAAATTCCAATCTAACCAAAAAAGAAGAACTACGACCGACCGCCGGTCTGTCGCCGTCTTTTTGGCGGTCTGTCGTTATTGGACTATATCAGTCCGCCTGTCTATCGTCATAGGCTTTCGCCTCAGTGATCACCTTCATCATCATCGCAAGTAATAGTGCAATCGAAGTTTATTAACGATTCGCATTTTCAGGCGGGAAGAGGAACGAACTTTTTTAGTTGCCGTATGACCGCCTGCTCGGAGAGGAGCATTGCGGCGAATATCAAAACCCCGCCGAGGATGGCGCGGGGGGCGAGCAGTTCCGCCAGGTAGAGGAATGCGAATATGGCAGCGAAGAAGGGCTCGAAGGAGAAGATTACCGAAGCTTTTATCTCGGAGAGGTATTTCTGGAAATGCGCCTGTATTGTGTAGGTGTAGACGGTTGCGAAAACCGCGCAGAACATAATCGCCTGCCAGACCGGAAAGCTCTGCGAGATTGCTATTTCGCGGTTTATTAAAAGGCCGGCGAGCAGGGTTACGAACGCGACCGTGTAGAATTGCGTGAGAGCGAACAGGGAGGCGTCAAGTTTTGGGACGAGCCTGCTTATGGCGATTACATGAAGAGCGGAGAATATTGCGCATAGGAGAACCCAGGCGTCGCCAATGTTGAATGCCAGATTCTCGTTGATGGTGATTAGGGCGAGTCCCGCAAAGGCCATTATGACCGAAAAGGTTTGGAGGAGGCCGGGAAGTTTCCTGTCGAGCAATGACACGAATATCAGGACGAATACGATGAACATGCCGGTGATGAAAGCCGCATTCGAGGCGGTCGTGTATTGCAGGCCGATCGTCTGGAAAACCAATGTTGCCGCGAGAAGCAGGCCCGCAAAAACGCCCGTCTTCAGAACTTCCATCGAGTAGTTTTTGAGTTTTTTTAAGAAGACGAGCGTGAGGATGATGCTCGCAATGAAGAAGCGAACCGAGACGAAGGAGAAGGCATCGACCGACTGGACCGCCTCTTTTATGAGCGAGAAGGTCATCCCCCAGAATATCACGCCAATCAATAAAAGCAAGGTTGCCTTGTTTTCGTCGTTCATAGCGCATCATCCGCAGCATCGAATTTTTTAAGGGGTTTTACTTTTCGAAAAATGAAATGCAAGGTGAGGAGGTGGAGCGCGGCGAGGAGGATGCCAGGAAGCGCCCATGAGAGGTAGAGCTCGGATATCAGGGGCAGGTAGACGGCACGTTGGTACGCCATGCCAAGGGATTCTATGCCCAAACCCCATGAGACCCAGGAGTGGAAGCCGAAAAAATGGCCGAGAAAGAGGGAGTAGAAAAGCGTGAGCTGGAATAGGTTGCGAACGAGCGGCGGGAGCTTGTTGGAGAAGTTGTCGAAAACGAGCGAGACTGTCGCCCAAAGTGAAATCCAGAGCAACGAGGCGAGCGCCGGCCCGAAGAATCCGAAATTGACGAAGAGGAAGCTGGCAGCTATGTTGCCTTCTCTAAGGGGGTCGCCGTAAATGTTTTTTGCGGTTATAACGATGTCGAGGGTTCCGAAGAGGAACCAGAGCAAAACGGGGAGCCAGATGAGCTCGAGCAGTTTTCTCCTTCCGGTTTTGAGGTATGCCCAAACCCAGAAGAAAGCCGTCGCGATTACCGCGAGGAAAGTAAGGATTTGCGAGAGGAGAACGGGACCGGTTGCGAGTATTTCACCCAGCATGCGTTGGGTTTGTTTTTTACGGAATATAAATTTATGCGAGAGTCTGGTTTTTGTCTTATTTCCGAAAAAGATTTTGCGGATTGGGAGTAGGAAAATTATATAAGCATGGCCGGAGAATTTTTTTGCGATGAAGAAGAAACCCTCCCTGAGGTCGGGCGAAGAGATAAAAAAGCACGACGGGTTCAGCGACCATCTGGAGCCGCTGGCGTCCCTTGATTTGGGAAAATGCAAAACTGTCGACGACCTCGTGAGGGGTATGGGAAAGACGGCATTCGGGGGAAGGAGCGTGGGCGAGGCGGCCGACGTCCTCTACGAAATGGCCAACGACAAAAAATGCCTTAAAGTGGGGACTTTTTCCGGTGCGATGACCGTTGCCAAGATGGGGCTCGTTCTCTGCGACATGATTGACAGCGGGATGCTCGATATTGTGATAAGCACCGGCGCGCTCATGGCGCATGGCTTCATCGAGGCCGCGGGAATGACGCACTTCAAGTACAGGCAGGGGATGGACGATGCGGCGCTCTACAGGCTCGGCTACAACAGGGTTTACGACACGGTGGAGCCCGAGGTCAATTTCGACAATGCGAGCGGGATAATCACGAGGGTGATTTCCGGGATGCCGCAGGATGAAACGTTCTGCAGCTACAAGGTTTGCGCAGCGCTCGGCAAATATTTGCACGAGAACGATACGGGGAGGGGGATACTCAAGAGCGCGTACGAGAGGAAAATTCCCGTCTACATTCCCGCTTTCACGGATTCGGAGCTGGGTTTGGATTTCTCCATTTACGGGAGGAGATGCGAGCGCGAGGGAAGGAAAGTCCCGGCGTTCGACCCGTTCCTCGACTTGAGGGACTATGCCGACAGGGTGAAGGAATCCGGGAGGCTCGGCGTTTTCACCATCGGGGGAGGCGTGCCGAGGAACTGGGCCCAGCAGGTGGCCCCTTACATCGAATTACTCTCGAGAAGGCTCGGGGAGAAAACCGACGGGACGAAAAAATTCCACTATGGAATCAGGATATGCCCCGAGCCGGTGCACTGGGGGGGGCTTTCGGGCTGCACCTATTCCGAAGGAGTCTCCTGGGGCAAATTCGTCCCGGCTTCCGAGGGGGGAAAACAAGTCGAGGTTTTCAGCGACGCGACTATCGCGTGGCCGCTCATTGTGAAAGCAGTTCTGGAACGAATGGGCAAAGGTTAAAAACTGGGGGAGGAAAAACTCAACCATGGCGACGGTTGAGGCACTCATGTTCGACTGGGACGGGACGCTTTACGACTCTTTTGGGGTAGTCCTGAAAATATACAACGAGATATTCGCGAAATACGGGCTTGGCAGGCTGGGCGAGGAAAGCTTCAGGGAGAAATTCAGGGCGAACTACCACGAGTTCTACGCTGCGAGCGGGCTGCCCAAGCACAAGTTCCGCGAGGTCGACGAGTACTGGACGAGGAGGATGTGGGAGTGCGAGGGCGAGGCGCGCATGTTCCCGGGAGCGCTTGAGGTTTTGGAGAAGGCGAACGGGAAGGGCATTCCGCTCGGGATTGTCACCAACGGGACGCGGGAAAGAATCGAGAGCGAGCTCGAGGGCCACGGAGTTGCCGGTCTTGTCGATACGGTCGTGACTTTTGACGACGTGGGAAGGTTCAAGCCCGACCCGGCCGGAGTTGGCGAGTGCGTGAGAAGGCTCGGCATTTCGAGGCCCAGGAGCCTGTATGTCGGCGACATGGTGGAGGATATTTTGGCAGGGAAGGGGGCCGGGGTGATGACGGGAGCGGTTCCGACCGGCCCGCACGGAACCGAGAAGCTTAGGGGCGAAAGGCCCACTTACATGTTCGCCAGAATCGCGGATGTGCTGGGAGTGATATGAGAAATGAGGACTAACTGGGCGCTCGTGCTGCTTCTTTCGCTTTTCCGGTTGGCTTTCGCGAGCGATTACGAGGGCGAACTCATGGGCGGCCTCATCTCGCTTCTTTCCTCGGTCGGGATAATCCTGGTGGGATTCCTGTTCGTCCTCGTCATTGCGATTCTTTTCATACGGGCTCTCGAGTCGAAGAGGAAAACGGAGTGGGGGGCGAATGTCCTTCTCGACAGGAAGCTGCTGCTTTTCGAGCTTTTCTTCGCAATCCTCGTTGCGTATTTTTCGCTCGGAAGGTTCGAGGCCGGCAGGGCGGTCCTCCTCGTATACCTGATAGCCGGAATCGTGGCCTTTCTCCCGCTCGGGATTTTCAGCATAATCTCGTTCATGGCGCAGGAAGCGAGGAGGGGAATCTACTGGAACATGATGGCACTCGTGCTGTGGGGGCTGTTTGCGGGCGCCGCAGCTCTGGTTTTAAACCAGACGGCGATGATTTTCGCGCAGGAGTTGAACCCGCTTCTCGCGGAAGTCGTGATTCTCGTGTTTCTCGCGCCCCTTTTCGAGGAGGCCTTCAATGGATGGGCGCTTGCGATGCTCGCAAAGGCGGGGGTGGGGGTCGACAAGACGCTCGGGATGCTTTACGGGTTTGCGGTTGGAATCGGCTTTGCCGCGATTGAGAACTGGATTTACTTCACTTCGCCGGTTACGAGCCCGCTCGTGCTCGGGGTGGATGGCTGGACGAGGATTCTGCTCTACAGGTCTTTCTTCGTGAGCATCTCGCACGGATTCTTCACGGCTGCCATGGCAGGCACGATATTTGAGACGAAGGGCTCGCTGCGGAGGAGGTATGCGCTCGGCCTCATAGTGGCGTTTACGCTCCACGCACTTTTCAACTACCTGCCCCTCAACGGCGCTTTCGAGTTCGCCCAGCCGTTCTACGTCCTGCTCATGGCGCTCGGCTTCGTGTACGTGGCGTATACCCGAATGAAGGTTTTGCAATAATTATTCACTTGTGAGAGGTTCGGGTATAGGTATCAGAGAGGGCTATTTTTGGCCATTTATGAGCGCTATGGGAAGTCATGCGAAGACATAACCGCCATTCGCGCGCGTTCGAGAATTCGACGATAGATTTAAATAGCCTATCCTGTATAACTACTGACACCGAATGAGGCTACGTATTTCTGCCGATAGAGCGGGAGTCCGCAGGGATTCGCGCTGTGATAAGAGCAACAAATGCTTACACGGCTTCATTCATCGTGAAAATCAATGGAAACCCGAAGTTTTTCGGGTTTGACTCAGGCTCCAAGGATGACACAAGGACGAACGTTGTGGATGCTACCACCGCTAGATTTCATCTAGCGAGTTGGAAACCCAAAGAGGATATTGACTCCAGTTGATCCTGCTGGAGGGTACTGCTATCAGAGTTCGGCTAAGCCATGCAAGTCAGCTCCCCGAGCTTCGGGGGGCGGCGTACGGCTCATTAACACGTAGTCAATCTGCCCTGAGGACGTGGATAACCCCGAGAAATTGGGGCTAACACGCGATAGGCCAGGCACGCTGGAATGCCGCCTGACCAAAAAGGCGCGGTGAATTGCAGCCGCGTCCGCCTCAGGATGAGACTGCGCCCGATCAGGTTGTTGGTGGGGTAACGGCCCACCAAGCCTATAATCGGTGGGGGCAATGGGAGTTGGAGCCCCGAGAAGGGCACTGAGACAAGGGCCCTAGTCCTACGGGATGCAGCAGGCGCGAGTGGTACCCACGAATATTGGGCCTAAAGAGTCCGTAGCTGGTCTGTTAAGTCTTCTGTGAAAAGATTTCGCCTCATGGCGAAAATTTGTGAGACGGAATCTCACAATCTCCGGGCCTAACCCGGAGGCGTGCAGGGGATACTGGCATGACTCGAGAGCGGGGGAGGTCAAGAGTACTAATGGGGTAGGGGTAAAATCCTGTAATCCTATTAGGACTCCCAGTGGCGAAGGCGCTTGACCAAAACGCGTCTGACAGTGAGGGACGAAGGCTAGGAGAACGAATCGGATTAGATACCCGAGTAGCCCTAGCAGTAAATTATGCAGACTGGGGTGTTACAACAGCCTCGAGCTGTTGTAGTGCCGTAGCGTAGGTGTTAAGTCTGCCGCCTGGGGAGTACGGCCGCAAGGTTGAAAAGGTAGAGAGTCGTGGTAGTTATGTGCAACTCAGCGAGGATTTGGCATATTTGATAGGTGCGCTTCGTGACGGAAGCGTTTTCTACAATCGCGCCAGCAGGGATTACACTATCGTATGGTACGAGAAAAACCGACGATGGCTTGAGGATTCGATTGCGAAGCGCGTTGAAAAAGTTTTCGGAAAGAGCACCAGAATCTCGGAGTATAAACCTAACCAGTTTAGAGCTCGATTTTATTCCATGGAAGCGCTAAAGGTTTTCAAGAATGAATTCGAGTTTGTTTCACCGCAAGAAAACTGGGGGACTCCGAAGAGAATCAGAAATGCCGAAGACAAAGTCATTGCGAGTTACATCGCTGGCTTTTTCGACGCTGAGGGAGATGCGAGCAAAAGGAACTACGTGATTGGTTTCAGCCAAAAAAATCGGGAATCTCTCGAATTTATTCGAGAATGGCTCGATAAAAAAGGCATGAAAACATCGCGTATCTTCGTTGCCGACAAAAAATCGGGAACGCTGCGCTTTTGCATAACTTCGCGAGAAAATTTCCGGAAGATTGTTTCGATTATACCATTCGAACATCCTATAAAGGTTCGAATTATCGACTCTCTTCTTCAACAGACTTAAAGGAATTGGCGGGGGAGCACCACAAGGGGTGGAGGCTGCGGTTCAATTGGATACAACGCCGTAAATATTACCGGGAGCGACGGCAGAATGAAGGCCAGACTAAAGATCTTGCCTAACAAGCCGAGAGGTGGTGCATGGCCATCGTCAGCTCGTGGTGCGAACTGTCCGGTTAAGTCCGGCAAATCGGATGAGCCGCCAGCCCTCAACAATTAAATTTTATTACGTTCGAAAGAAAATGGTGGAAAGATGAAAATAAATCTCGACCCAACGCTTGCTTATCTCATCGGGCTATGGAAATCCAGACGCTCGAAGGAAGGGGTCGGCGTGCGGGG
>JAPLWU010000141.1 GCA_026396425.1 Microcaldota archaeon
AGTTGACGGATGCCAGCAGGCTCACCGCCCTGTCCAGCTCCCTCTCCCCGACCTGCCCGGCTATCTCGTTTATCGTGGAGGAAAGCTTTGCTATCGACTTCTGCTCCTCCTCAAAGGATATGAGCCACTTCGTCTCGTCGAAGCGCTCCGAGAGCGTCTCCATCCCGTCGATGAGCCCCTTCATCTCCTCCAGTATCATGTCCGCGGTCTCGCCGCAGTCGGGGCACTTTGTGTGCGCGAGGTCGAGCATCCCGCCGCACCTCACGCAGTGGAACTTCCTCGCGATGAGCGCCTTCTGCCGGCTCAGCTTCTCCGAGGAATCGGTCCTTATCTTCTCGAAGGCCTCGCCGAGGCGCGTCAGTTCCCCGAGCGACTTGGCGAAATCCCCGCGGTTCCACATATTCTCCGCCACTACGAGCGACTTGTTCACGTCGAGCTTCGAGAACGCGGTCTTCTCGCCTGACACGTCGACCCCGAGCCTCTCGCATTCCCCGTGCATCTCGGAAATCGCCTTTGACACGGAGTTGAGCTGCTGTATCGTTTCGCGGGCCATCCTGAAGCGCTTGAGCTTGTCCTCTATCTTCGGCTTCATGGCGTCGAGCCTTTTCTTGGCTTTGGTTATGCGCTTGTCCGCCTCCTTGACGTTCCCCGCCTCGGACAGCTCCTCCGCCTTCCTGAACTCGTCGAGTATGGCCGTTATCTCGGCCTCCTCGGCCTGGAACGTGAACTTCATGTAGTCGGCTTCCCTGAACTGGCCGAGAAGCATCGAAATCTCGCCCCTGAACATCTGTATTACGTCGAGCGTCTTGGACTTCTTGAAGGAGGTGACTATCTCGGTCTTCATCTTCTTGACCTCGGGCTGCTCGCGGTACCACGCCCCGAACAGCAATCTCTTGGCAGCATTCTTCAGGAAGCGGTACACGAACCACAGGCCGACAATGAGGAAGAGCGCCCCGACGGCTTTGACCGGCTCCGCGGTAACGAGCGCGAGAACCCCGCCGACCTTCGCCGGGTCTGGCGAGGTCCTGATGGCGAAAATTCCGACGGCGCACGAAACCACGCCCATTGTGAACGAGCTCACATCTATCTCGCCATGCTCGGCCGCATAATAGAAGGTGTCAAGGATTCCCGTGCCCTCGTGCCTCTCGAGCAGGTGCGTCATTACGCTCATGACGTAGCGGGCGACGTCGAAGGCGACCGCAATCGCAATCAAAACGAGCGCCAGCGCGTAGTAGGGGCCGAACCTCGCCGCAAGGGAAAGGAAGACCGGGTCGAAAACAGGGATGGCCGGCAGGGCCTTGGAAGCTTCAGCCGCTGCCTGTAGTATAACGAAGAAGCCCCACATCAAAACACCAACCGCTCGTAAAACTCCAACCTTTCCTTTGACGTTAGTAGATGGAAGGCGGTATTTATAAATCATTTCGGTGAGAATTTCTTTGCAGGTGATTTGCGTGGGGGAAACTGACGAATGCGACATATGCGGGAGCGCTGGCGCGAGTTACCTCATAGAGGTCGAGGGCGCGCGCATGCGCGTATGCAGGGAATGCTCCTCCAACGGCAAGCTTCTCGCCATTGAGCGCGAGCCTGAAAAACCTCCAAAGGCCGCAGGGCGGGGCCAGGCCCGCGCGCCAGTTCATGCTGAGGATGAACTCGTCACGGATTTTGCCGAGAGAATAGTAAAGGCCCGCAAGGCCATGCAAATCGGCATCGAGGTTCTCGCGGAAAGAATAAGCGAGAAGGAATCCTTCCTCGTCCGCATCGAGTCGGGCCACGCAACCCCCGATGAAAAACTCGCGAGGAAGCTCGAGAGGGAGCTCGGCATAAGGCTTTTCGAGCAGGTTGCCGAGTCGGCCGTTGGCGCAACCGGAAAAGATTCGGGCAAGGGCATAACGCTCGGCGACATCGTGAGTGTGAGGAAGAGGGGGAAGGATGGGCGTTGACCTCGGCGCGCTTGTCGAGCCCCGCCCAATCTCGCTTGATTCCCTCTCTGGCAGGCGCATCGCGGTAGACGCGCACAACGCCATCTACCAGTTCCTTTCGATAATACGGCAGAGGGACGGCACCCCGCTCATGGATTACAGGGGCAGGGTGACGAGCCACATCTCGGGCCTCTTCCACCGCACTTCCCGCATAGTCGAGAAGGGCATCAGGCCCGTTTACGTTTTCGATGGAAAACCTCCGGAGCTGAAGCGAAAGGTGTTGGCGGAGAGGCGCGAAATTCGCGATGATGCGCGAAAGAAATGGAAAGATGCAATGGAAAAAGGGGATTTGGAGGAGGCCCGCACGCAGGCGCAGGCAAGCTCAAGGCTCACCGGAGAAATGATTGGGGAATGCAAAAAGCTCCTCTCGCTCATGGGAATCCCGTTCGTGGAAGCCCCAAGCGAAGGAGAGGCGCAGGCCGCGCAAATGGCGAATGAAGGAGTAGTGGACATGTGCGCCTCGCAAGACTACGATGCGCTTCTCTTTGGCGCCCCGCTTCTCATACGCAACCTGACGATGAGCGGAAGGCGCAAGCTCCCAAGAAAAGAAATCTACGCTGACGTCGAGCCCGAATCAATAAACCTCCGCGACTCGCTCGAAAAGCTCGGCCTCGACAGGCAAAAGCTCATCTGGCTCGCCATTCTGGTTGGAACCGACTTCAACCGCGGAGTGAAGGGAATCGGCCCGAAAAAAGCCTACAAAATAATCAAGGAAAGCGCCTCGCTCGAGGAAGCGGTCCGCAAATCCGGCGGCGAGTTTGAAGTCGACCCCTCCCAAGTCGAAGAAATTTTCCTCAATCCCCCATTTAAAGAAGTCGAAGTCGCTTTCGGCATTCCCGACGAGAAACAACTTCTCAAATTCCTGTGCGACGAGCACTCCTTCACCGAATCAAGAGTCACCGGCACGATAAAAGTTCTGAAGGACTCGCTCGGGCAGAAGGGCTCGCAGGCGACATTGGATGCGTGGATGTAGTTTGGATGTGAACAACCTCGGCCGTAAGCACCGCATGCGACGCGTTGCGACCGCACCGAGGTTGTTCAGTGAGCACGCAGTCATCCGGTTCGCGCCTAACAATCCAGGTTGCCTTTTTATTCATTTGCCCGTAAAGATGACAGTTATGAAAAACAATGAGGCGGCCTCAGTTCTGCTCATCGCAGTCAGCGTTTTATTTTTCTACGCAGTCCTGCAGGCCGAAATTTCAGGAGTCTACAAATTCGCGGTTGAAATAGGCCTGCTCTCCCTGTGCGGAATGGGGCTGCAGAAGCTCCTAAAACTGGAAGGCATGTACGGCGGGCTCATTTTCCGGACCACGCGGGGCATCGCGACGATGGACGGGCTTTCGAGATGGAAGCCCGAATTCTGGAAAGCTATTGCCGACCTGGGAATAGCCATGGGATTCGGCATCTCCGCCGTATTCCTCTACAAACGAGTCCCGAATTACGTCTATATTTTCGGGATATTCGCCCTCATAGCCTCGACGCAGGTGATGATGCCCAAGGTTTTCGAGGTCATCAGCTCGGTCATCTCCCTGCCCATGGAAATGAGCGCCCAGTCCGAAGCCGGTTCCGTCTCGTTCGCCGTCACCCAAATAGTAGTGGTTCTCGCGACCCTGTTCTTCGGGCTCGGGGGCATGACCATCTCCGCAATCCTGCTCAACGGGCTGAAGATACTCTATCTTGTCGTTTCCTACCTGCTCAACCCCGCGTCAGTCGACCTCGGCACCGCGACGCCGGGCGCAGGGCCGGCGCTTCCAGGCATAACCATGCCTCTTTTCGAGGGAATACTCGCTCTCGCCATACTGCTCGTTGTGCACGAGGCCTCGCACGGCATCCTCTCGCGGATAGCGAAGGTGAAGATCGAATCGTGCGGCGTTCTCTTATTCGGCTTCATACCCGTGGGCGCTTTCGTCGACCCCGACGAGAAGCAGCTTGCCAAATGCGATAAGGAAGCGCAGACGCGCGTCTTCGCCGCAGGCGCCGCGGCCAACATATCCGTTTTCCTCCTTCTTTTCTTCGCGCTCATCGCATTCGAGATTGTCTTCTACCCCGGCCTCACCCAGGCCGTAATTGTAGGCACGGTTCTTTCGAACTCCTCGGCCCAGCTTGCCAACATCACCTCCGGCACCGAAATATATTCGATAAACGGGATGGGGGTG
>JAPLWU010000066.1 GCA_026396425.1 Microcaldota archaeon
TGTACGGCAGCGGCAAAACCACTACAGTCGGAAAACTGGGCCACTTCTTCAAGACGCGAGGGCTGAGCGTTGGCGTGGTCTGCTGTGATGTTGACAGGCCCGCGGCTTACGAGCAGCTCGAGCAGATTGCGCAAAAGGCGCAGATTGCCTTCTACGGCGAGAAGGGAAGCAAGGATTCGGCAGAAGTTTTGAGAAATGCCCTCAAACTTGCGAAAGAGGACGTGATTATCGTAGATTCCGCAGGAAGAAGTGCCTTCAACGAGCAGTTGGCCGAAGAGCTTAAGCGAATCGATTCGATACTTGCGCCAGACGAGCGCTATCTGGTTGTAAGCGCCGACATCGGACAGGTTGCGGGAAAGCACGCAGAGGCCTTCAACTCCTGCGTTCCGGTTAGCGGTGTTATCATCACGAAGTTGGACGGGAGCGCGAAGGGAGGCGGGGCACTCAGCGCTGTTTCCGCCTCGGGTGCGAAAATAACCTTCATCGGAACCGGCGAAAAACATTCCGATTTCGAGATTTTCGACGCGAAAAAATACGTTGGCAGGCTGCTCGGCTTCCCCGACCTCGAATCGCTCATTGAAAAAGTCAAGGAGGTTTCGGAGCAGGAGAAGCTCAAGCCCGAAATGCTCGAGGAGAAATTCACAATCAAGACTTTCTACGAGCAGCTCCGCGCAGCCAAGAAGATGGGCCCCCTCAAGGACGTTATGGGCATGCTCGGCATGGTCGACATCCCGAAGGAATTCATGGAGCAGAGCGAGGCCAAGCTCAAAATATACGAGTCGATAATACAATCCATGACTCCCGCGGAAAGGGAGGACGCCCACCTGATCAAGAAGAGCCGAAGCCGCATAGAGAGGATTGCGCGAGGCTCAGGCACCAAGCCGGAAGAAGTCCGCGAGTTCATCTCCCGCTTCGAGCAGATGGAGAAGATGGTGCAGTCCTTCAAGAAGAACAGGGGCTTCCGCAGGCAGATGGAGAAAATTATGAAGGGCGGGCTCAAAATGCCCGGCCAGTAAATATAAATAACCAGTTCTATAAATAACCAGTTCGCAATAAAACTTTCGGTGGGGTCGGGGTGGAAGTCGTTGTTAGTCCTTCTAATAGAAGAGTGTCCAGCCATCTTAGAGCGATTTTTCGACGTCCCATGTGCGATGGTGCCTCAAGGGAATTAAAACGCGATGAGCTTGTGCACGCCCTTTCGAGGGTTTCCGATTGCCTTAGGAGGATAGACGGGAATCTGAGCGGGAGGCGCCTAAAAAAAGAAGTTGGAACTCTTCTTGCAGACCACGTCAAAAGACTCGAAGGACTCAAAATGCAGAACGTGAAGACCGAGGTGGTACAGCGACTTTCGGCGATGTTGCAACTCAAGGATTACTGCCATCCTTTGGTCTACTCGGTTCTTTCCGAGAAGCTGAATGACCCGCAGGCGCTTGCCGATTTTCTAAGAAGTGAGAGAACAAACGTCGACCTTTTATGCCGCTCAAAATACACGGGAGAACAGCTTGCGGTGCTCGGCTCTCTCGTAAGAAGACTGGGGAAGGGTGGTGACCTGCTCCTTACGTACGAGGAGGCCCTCCTAAAGAACGGCGAGCGGATAACGGCCGCAAGGCACGCGCTCAACCTGTTCGGGTTGTATGGGCGCCTCGTTACGCAAGAACTCCTGCTGGAATCGCTGCAAAAGCGCCAAACGTAATTTATAAATAGGTTGAGCTCCATATAATCATACTTATTCTTGAAATCGGAGGTGGAGAGGATATGTACAACCTGAGGAATCCAAGCGTTAAAAGACAAGGCGGGCAACCCGCTGCAAGTGGAGCGGAAAATTCATTCTCACGAAATTTAAGCGAAGGTCCAGCGTCCAAGTCCAGGGAAGCGCTTTTCAACGCATTGACCGAGGTCAAGAAGTCGTCTTTCCCAGCAGTGGCAGCCATGCTTGCCAGGCCGTTTTCGTCAAAAGTTCCGGAAGGTATAGTCAACGAAGCCCAAAAGCGGCTCACGGATGCGATTGAAGTCGCCAAGAAAAGACCTGGGATTTTTGTTTGCGATGCGGCAAGCGAGAGACTGGGAAACATAATGAGTTCGGAGAAATCGGGGCCCGATCTGCAGCTCGCGGCGCTTAAAAAACGAACATACGACGATGTGACTACATTTATAACCAACGTGGCGGCTGCCGCTAACCTCTTTGGTAAGCCCAAATACCCAAAAGAACTGGGGGCACTCCAGGCTCTTGCCAATGAACTTACGGGCGGTTCATATGCCAAATGGACGCGCGAGGTCAAGGACTTGGGGAGGGAAGTCTCCTATGCGGACTTCTGTACAATCGCCAAAAATGACGAGGAAAACCTGACTCGCGCGAAAGATTTGCTTTCGGAGTTAAGGAACACGCTGGGCGACGCAGAGATTGTCAACATACTCGGCCGGTTCCAGAACTCGAAGTAATTCTTTTTTATTATTTTATCGCAATCCCAAAGGTGGTTGAAAAATGGCGGTTTTCAAGCAAAGGCCGGTTACATTTGCGTCTGGAGGCGGAGCCTCGGACGGCATAAGAAAAGCGGATCGCGTCATACACTTAACCGCGTCTGGAAGCAGAGTCCAGTTCGGCATAAGAGAAGCGAATTTCGCCATCCTCAAGCACATGGAAAGGTTGGATTCTACCGTAACCTCAAGACGCGCCGAGGATCTCTCCAAAGTTTTCCCGTATCTCCCTCGCCTCAGCGGTTTGAGCGGCTGGCGGCTTAAACGTGAGATAAAAAACTCCCTCGAGAGGGAGCTCAAATCGCAAAAACTGGCGACGATGCGGAAAATAGCCGATTGAAGGACGTCAACGGCGTCGTTTCAGGGGCGAGAAAGCTCGTTTGGGACAAGCATGACGGGGGGAGGCAGGACTTCGCAGAAGCGGCCGAAACCCTTTCGGGAGTAATCCGCTCTTTCTTTCCCCAGGCTCAGGGCGGATTTGAACTCAAAAGGAGTTGCTCACCCATATCGCGGCGGAGATTGGCTTGTCGGAAAGGCAGGAAAGCGCGGTTTCACAAGGGTTTGTTGCTTCATACCTATTTGCGGTTTCTACTGGCGGAGTCTACTCCAGCACAGTTCCGAAAGAAAAACTTGACGCCGCGAGAAACGTCGTAACCAATGCGTATCCGCAGGTCATAGGAATTCTTCTTGACGAAGCCATGATGAGAGGGGCTCACCAGTAGTTCCTCACGAACTCGTCGTCTATTCCTATCACGTCCAGCTCAGTGCAGACTGCGGGCGCGCCCAGAATTTCCGAAACGCTGGGGCTCGTTCTTCCATCGTCGCCAGAAATCAATTCTTTTATGTAGGTTCCGGCCTCGGCGCGAATTATCAATTCGAATTCATTTTCCGAAATTTTTCTCGCTTCGATTTTTCTTATCCCGCGCTCCCTAATTTTGTCTGTTCTGCGGTGAAGCACGCGCTTGGGGGTCCTCTGCCTTATTTTCGCGATTTTTTTTATTTTTTCAAATCCGTCCTCGCTTACTCCCATTTCAACTTTTACTTTCGCACGGTAGCTTTTGTCAAGCCTCGAGTTCTTCACAAATTCCACAAACTCTTTCGGAACAAACCTCAAGCCGATGGCTTCGACGATTTTGCTCTTCGCAATTTCCTTCTCGCAGGCACGCAAGTCGATTTTCCTTTTTTTCGGCCCAACAATTTCCAGAACGAAAGGCCTTCCATTGCCGAGCATTCTCGCGTCAATATCCTCGCGGCCGCAGCCGTGCAGTTTGTAGCCGCTCGCGCAGCACGCCTCCCGAAGTGCCTCGCCCATGATTCTCTCAATCGACTCTCTCTCCTGGCTCTCACCCCTCTTTTTCCACCTCGACTGCGAGAGCTCCCGGGAGTTTTTCAGGTAGTTGCCGTAGACGAAGAGGGGAAGCGGTTCGGCATCGGCGCGAAAATTCGAGAAATCGTAGCTCAGGCGGACTTCCGCCTTCCAGGGATTGAATTTTTTCCCAGATTTTTTCTCAACAATCCTCGAAATTCTTTCGTTCAGGTCGCTCTTCTCGCTCCTCTTCGGCCCTCCAATGCTCCACGTTTCCTCCTCTTCGACTTCCTTCTCCCATGGAATGGAGGTTGAAACCGAAAAGGAGCCGAATTCGAATCCATTCGCGGCGTCCAGCATCTCCTTTGCTGTTTCCGCAGTTTTGATTTCCATCCCCCCCTACCCCATCGCTACTTTGACTTTGACTTCGTCGCCGTCCTTCAGCTTGAGCTTTCGCCTCAGGTCGTGTTCTGATATTACCTCAATCACGTCGGGCCCGTAGTGGGAGCGCTCAGGCAGACTGACGAAGCAGCGGAGGCCGCGCAGGCGCGCCCCGAAGCAGGTTATGGCGCCCAATCTCCTGCCGTCCCTCCTGAACCCGCTTATTTCCGTTCCGCTCATCCCCCTCAGCATCGAGCGGTCCTGCCTTTCGGAAAGATGAATATTCAGCGTTCCTGGAAACGGACGAATGCCGAGCTTCTCCTCGAACTGCATGGCGTATTCCTTCATTCCGAGATAGTATCTTCCATCCCCGACTCCGGCGGAGACTTTTCCCCGGAATTCTATGCTGTCGCTGCCTTCGAGGCCGCTCTTCAGAATCATGCTCACGCGCCCGAGTTCCATCAGGCCCGATTTTGTGAGGCGGATTCCCCTGTCCGAGTGCCCGATGTCGCCGTTCTTCTCGGCCTCCCCAAGCCACCGCGAGGCACTCTGCTGTGAGATTCCGAGCGAGCGCGCGAGTTCGCCAGTGGAAATCCTCGCGTTTCCGGAAGCCGCGCCGGAGCGCAGGAGCTCAATCAGGAGCGCGAGCCGCCTTTCGCCCTTCATGACGGGGTATTCAAATAAAACAAATATAAATGCCGCCGCCGCTGGCCCGCTCCGCACCCGCATATCGATACCTAGCTTATTATACCCCGTGCGGCATAATCATCTGCCGATGAAGATATGAACAACCGCTGATTTGTGATGAGGCTAACAGCGACTGAGGCACTCTACTTCAGCTTGCCCTTGACTTTTGCGAGGAATTCCTCGGCCGTTTTAACCGCGAACTCGGCCTCGTAATCGGAAATTACCCCGACTTTCTCGTAAACCACCATGTGCCTCTTGGCCCTCATCCTGTCGAAAATCCCAACGAGCTTCCCGTATTTCGCCCCGAGCTTTGCATCGGCGTAATCGACTACCGTTTTGTGGTGGCCCTCGCCCACGGACCTGTAACCGTCGGAGAACATGAGCGCCCTCGCGGCCTGCAGCATCGAGTTGTACGCTATCGAGAACGACCAGTCGGGATTCTTCTGCTCCTTCGCCGCGGCTATGTCCCTTTCGGCCGCCTTCAGCGACTCCTCGGCCTGTAGCCTATCCGGCTCTGCCCTTTTTATCTTTCCCTCCCTCAACAAATCGCTTAAATTCATCATCATCACCCACGAGCATAACCTTCCTGCTCCCTATAATCTCGCGTATGAACCCGTTTCCAATCTTTCCCAAAAATTCCCCTGGCGGATACACAAAGTAGTTTATCTCCCGCGAGATTTTTTTCTGCGCCCTCGAGACTGCCTCCCCCACCTCGCCGATTCCCGCCTTTCCCACGACCATGACGTCGATGTCGCTCCCGACCCTCTCATCACCCTTCGCAGTCGAGCCGAATATGAACGCGAAATCCACTCCTCCGGCCCTCTTCAGCTCCCTGGCGAGCGCGGCACCAGCTCCCTCGGTTTTCAGGATTATGGACTTAAGCTCATCGTAAATGGGGCAGGCGCGGTTTACGGCGTAATACCTGCGGTTTCCGTTGTTGCGGGAGACGGCGATTCCGCCCTTTTCAAGAATCCCGAGCTCCCGCCCCGCGGCGTTGGTTTCCACTTTGGCGAGCCTGGCGATTTCGCGCAGGTAATACTCCCTGGCGGGATTCGAGAACAGCAGGGCGAGAATCCTCCTCCTTGCTCCCGACGTTATCAGGCTTCCGAGCATGAGTAAAATATATACTCAATCGTTTATAAATCTTACTCATCTGTTTAGTTCCGCATAGATAAGTTTAAATTTTTGAATTTACAAATAACTTAGATGAATATTAGCAATCCCGGAGGGGTATACAAATGTTGGAAACGCTAGACCTGAATCAATTATACGGCATTCTCTCGTCGCAATTCATATACGTCTTTCTTTTTCTTATCTTACTCCCTGGTTATTTATTAGCTAAAATTGGCTTTTCCAAAATTTTTGAACCAGCAATCCTATTCTTGTTGGGTCAAAAAAAACAAGAAGGAAAAGAAGGAAAACAAGAAGGCTACGAAATCGAGAGAAAATCCTTGGACCTTTTAGTCTATATCCTTCTCGGCGTTTTAGTCCTTTCAGTTTCCCACCAACTCTTTTATAACGCAATTCTTGGGAATGAAATTATCAAAAAATTCCTACCGTGTTATTCAAATGAGTGCATCCTGTTAGGAGTTACTACCGTCGTATATGGTCTTATTATCCTTCTAGGATTAGTGAAATACCTGTTTCCTGGAGATTGGATTAAAGAAAAGAAAGAATCTCCGTCCACTAAGTGGATATTTCCCATTATTTACTGTTTTTTTCTATTCTTATTGGTCGAATATGTTTTCTTGTCTTACATTAACTTTGGCTTGTTGGCGCCAAATTTTATGGTAGAACATAACTCCACCGTATTGAACCACTCCGTATATCAAGGTAAGCTAATCATAACAAACCTCGAAGACCATCCAATCGTCATTACTGCGATTGATACCGAAAATCGTTTAAAACAAGGTGCGGGTCTTAATTGTGGATTAGACTCCCGCCTTATCAATCCGAGTCCCTCGTTTATTGTTGAAGCTTATTCGCCATTGGCCATTGACTTTAGTTATACTCCGTGTGATGGCGAAGTTATAGACGCCTTTATAGTTTACTCAGGATATCTGCCTCGAAAAGAAATTTTTTCGATACATGAGTTCCAATAGGCCTTAGACATTTTTTCCAATAGCGTTTTCCGTCGAAACCGCAGGGCGCGTTCTGCAACCTATAAAAAACTTTTGTTCCACAATAACTCTGCGCTTTTGACAAGAGCCATTTTTACACGGGGGTGTACGCATGAAAATATCAGACTTGAAGCCCGGAACTGGCAATGCTAACATCGAGGGGGAGATAACCGCAGTGGACGAGCCCCGCGATGTTGTCACCAAGTTCGGAAAAAAGACGCGCGTTGCGAACGCGAAGATAAAGGACGCCAGCGGAGATATAACGCTCACTCTTTGGGGCGACGACATAGACAAGGTCTCGATAGGCGACACGGTCCAGATAGAGAACGGCTGGGTCTCCGAGTTCAAGAGCGAGAAGCAGATATCGGCCGGCAAGTACGGAAAGATAACTGTTGCGAAATAGGGCGCTCTTTTTATTTCTTTCCTGCCAATCCACCTTCATGATACTCTCGAACGAGGATATCAGGAAACTAATTTCGAAGGGAAGGATTAGGATAGAGCCGCTCTCGCCGGAGCAGATGGGCCCTGCCTCGGTTGATTTGACTCTTGCGGGCAGGTTCTGGAAGTTCAGGAAACCGGGCTCGAAAAAAATCGACCTTTCGAAAGTGGCCTATTCCGACGTCACGGAGGAAATCAGGGCCGACTCCATGGAACTTGCTCCTGGAGAATTATGCCTCGGAATCACCGAGGAAAAAATAACTCTTCCGCCCGATATAATGGGAAGGCTTGAGGGGAGGAGCAGGTACGCCCGAATGGGCCTCGCAGTTCACGTCACGAGTTCGCTCGTCCAGCCCGGCTCGGACAACCACCAAGTCCTTGAAATAGTCAATCTTTCGCCTTTCAGGCTCGTTATCCATAAAGGAATGCGGATTTCGCAAGTCGTATTCGAGAAACTCGAGTCGCCCACGAGCGCCCCATACGCAAAATTCGGGAAAATCGCGCGGGAGCAGTGAGGGGCAGTCGTATATAATCTCGCTAATCTCGCGCGCCCGCGGTCAGTGACGGATTTTCGGCGGCACCGGGTCGCCTTGGAAGCATCATTTATGAAACCGTTTTCCCCTATTTAAGCTTTTTGCATGAAACCCCTATCATGAAGGTCGTGCCTCTCGCTTCCGACTCGATGGGAACGCGCTCAATGGCCACCTACGTGGAGACGAAAGACGTAAAGCTCGTCATAGACCCCTCGGTTTCGCTTGCGCCAATGCGCTTCGGGCTTGGGCCCCACCCCAGGGAAATCGCGAAGATGGCGCAGGCATGGAAATCGATAGTTTCGCACGCAAAAAAATCCTCGGTATTAATCGTCACGCATTACCACCTCGACCACTACAACCCCGAGCACCACGAGCTCTTCGGGGGGAAGGCCGTTTTCCTGAAGGACCCGGAGGGGAATACCAACCCGAGCCAGGCGGGCCGCGCATCGGAGTTCATCCCGAAAATAAAGGGGATTGCAAAATCAATCGAGTATTCCGACGGCAAAAGATTCCGGTTCGGCAATACGGAAATAGCCTTTTCCAGGCCCGTTTTCCACGGGACAAACGACAAGCTGGGCTACGTGACGGAAGTGCTCGTCGACGACGGAAAAACGAGGTTCATACACACGAGCGACGTGGAGGGCCCGCCCGTCAGGGAGCAGCTCGACTTCATCCTCGAGCACAGGCCGCAGCTCGTTTTCCTCGACGGCCCCCTCTCCTACGTCCTCTACCACTTCGGCAACCGCGCGCTCGAATCGTCTTTTGAGAACATGAAGCGCATGATATGCGATGCCGGGGTCAGGACACTCGTGGTCGACCACCACTTCCTGCGCGACCCGCAGTACCTCGAGCGCCTCGAACTCGTCACCGAGATTGCGACAGAACACGGAGCGAAAGTCATGACCGCGGCGGAATTCGCCGGAAAGAAAATCGAGATGCTCGAGGCCCATAGAAGGGAGCTTTATCAAAAGCAGGAAAAGTAGGCGGCTAAAGGCCCATCAGTTTTGCAAGATTCCCGCCCGCGAGCGCGAGCGCAGTTGCTTTTACTATGTTTCCGAGAACTGCCGCAATCAGGAACTTCCACCACCTGTATTTTGTCGCGCCAGCGACAAGGCCCGCGACATCGAAGAGAGGGTTGGGAATCGCGGCAAGCACGAAGATGGCCGCGAATCCATGCCTCTCCACCCACTTCACGACCTCGCCATACTTCTCCTTTCTCGCCTTCTCCAATCTCGCGCTCGCCCCGTAGCCGGCCATGTAGCCCGTGAGCTCCCCGAGTCCGGCCCCAAGTCCCGCGCAAATCCCGAGCAGGAACGGATTGTAGACTGAGCCGAGGATGAAAACGCTCACGAGGCCCGGCATCGGCAAAATAACCGTTGCATTGTTGACGAGCATTACGAGGAAGGCGCCGGCATAACCCAACTCGTAGAAGTGGCTCTGGATGTATGGGAGGGGATTGGCGGCTATAAGAATTACGCTTATGAGTACTGCGAGCGCGAGTGCGTATCCGGGCTTGAACTCCACGGATTCCAAATGAACGCGAACATTTTTAACCAGCAGTCCCTGCCACCCGAAATCTTGAAAACATTTTTATAAGTTACAGTTCAACTAACTATTCCTGCCTGTTTCGAAGTTATTCGAAATTTCGATGTGATGATTATGGAAGAAGCAAGATTTCACGGAAGGGGCGGCCAGGGTGCGGTCACCGCAGCTGAAATTCTCGCCGTAGCCGCCGGCCTTCAGGACAAGCACTCGCAAGCATTTCCATTTTTCGGGGTGGAGAGGCGCGGCGCGCCGGTCATGAGCTTCTGCAGAATCGATTCCAAGCCCGTGCGGATACACCAGCAGGTCTACGAGCCCGGCTACATCATAATACTTGATGCAAGTCTCATAAACGCCAACATAACGAAGGGGCTAAAACAGGGCGGAAAAGCCATCGTGAATACCAAGAAAACGAAAGAGGAGCTCGCCAGCCAGCTCGGCCTCGCCCCGGCCAACGTTTTCGTGGTCGATGCGACAGGCATAGCGCTCAAGAACCTCGGCAGGCCGATTGTAAACACTGCAATGCTCGGCGCATTCTCCAAAGTGACCGGAATCGTCGAGCTTGATTCGGTAAAGAAGGCCGTGCAGCAAAGATTCCCGGCAAAGCTCGCCGAGACGAACGTGAAGGCGGTCGAGGACTGCTTCAACCAGGTGAAATGATGAAAGCCGCAATCTCAAAGCCCGGAACAGCAAAGAACAACAAGACAGGCGACTGGAGGACTTTCCGCCCCAACGTGGACAACCAGAAATGCATAAAGTGCGGTACGTGCCAGCGCTTCTGCCCCGAGGGCGTGATGGGCAAGATTGGCGAATACCCGGAAGTCGATTTCGATTACTGCAAGGGCTGCGGCATATGCGCCAACGAATGCCCGAAGAAGGCAATAACGATGAGCGAGGATAAATAGTCAACCGGAAGTGCGAGCGAGGAGAAATAGCATTTGGCGATTATCAGCGAGAAGAAGCAACGATGACTGAGGAAGTTTAGCGAGAAGAAGAAGCAACCATCAGCGAGGACGTTTAGCGAGAAGAGGAAGCAATGATGACCGAGGAAGTGGTCAATAAGAAATGCGAGCGAGGATAAGAAGGAACTGCGAGGAGAAGCAGGAAATGCGAAGTAGTCAAGTAGGAAGTGATTTGAATGACTGAAACAATCGAAGGTTCGGCCGCGGTCGCCCACGTGGTGAGGAACTGCGAGCCCGACGTAGTCGCATGCTACCCAATTACGCCCTCAACCCACATCGCGGAGGATTTGGCCAAGATGTACGCCAACGGCGAGATAAAGAAATACATCACGGTAGAGTCCGAGTTCTCCGCAATCTCGGCCATCATGGGCGCATCGGCAGCCGGCGGCCGCAGCTTCAGCACAACAAGCTCGCAGGGTCTCGCGCTCATGCACGAGGCAATATTCGCCGCGGCAGGGCTTCGCCTCTCGCCGGTCATGTGCGTCGCGAACCGCGCGCTCAGCGCCCCGCTAAACATCTGGAACGACCACGAGGACACGATTGCCGAGAGGGATTCGGGCTGGCTCCAGATTTACTGCGAGACGAACCAGGAGACGGTGGATGCGATTCCGCAGGCCTTCAAGGTCGCCGAAAGCGCTTACATTCCGGCAATGGTCTGCATGGACGGCTTCTACCTCACGCACGCGGTCGAGCAGATAGACGTCCCGAAAACCGAAATGATTCGCTCTTACCTCCCGAAATTCAAGCCTTTCGCGAGGCTCGACCCGGAGAACCCGGTTTCAATTGGCGCCTACGCCTTCCCTGCCGACTACCAGAATTTCAGGGAGGATTTGCACAGGGACCTCATTGCCTCGAAGGCGAAAGTCAGGAAGGCGCACGATGAGATGGCCAAGCTCACCGGCAGAAGTTATGGCGATGGCCTGCTCGAGCAGTACAGGATGGAGGATGCGGACTACATATTCATGGGACTGGGCTCGGTAATGGGGACCGCCAAGGAGGCGGTCGACAGGATGCGCGCAAAGGGAGAGAAAGTCGGTGCGCTCCGAGTCAGGTGCTTCAGGCCGTTCCCGGGCGAGGAGCTCGCGAAAGCGCTCGCCGGAAAGAAATCGGTTGCGGTTTTCGAGAAGGACTACTCGCTGGGCGCAAGCGCGCCCATGTACGCCGAATTGGTGGAGGCGCTCTACCAGAAGCCCGAGGCGCCCGTGCTTTCGAGTTTCGTGGGCGGGCTCGGCGGAAAGGACATGACGGTCGAAAACGTGGAATCTCTGCTTGCGAAGATAAAGGATGCGAAGAGGCATTCGGAGTGGGTTTGAATGACTGACCTATTTACGCCTGGACACAGGGCCTGCGCGGGCTGCGGGGCGGCAATCGCCTTCAGGCAGATTGTCAACGCGCTCGGAAAAGATATCGTGATAGTCAATGCGACTGGATGCGGCGAGATAATCTCGACCCCGTTTCCCGAAAGCGCGTGGGAAGTGCCGTACATTCACACCCTTTTCGAGAACGTGCCCGCGGTCGCTTCAGGCGTTGTGGCCGCGCTCAGGGCGCAGGGCAACGACCACACCACCGTGGTCTGCATTGCCGGCGACGGCTCGACCTACGATATCGGATTTGGCGCGCTCTCGGGCATGCTCGAACGGAATGACGACGTGCTCTACATCTGCTATGATAATGAGGCTTACATGAACACCGGCGTGCAGCGAAGCTCCTCAACTCCGTTGCACGCACTGACTACCACTTCGGAAGTCGGGAAGGCGCTTCACGGAAAGGAGCAGTTCAAGAAGCCGCTCCTCGACATCGTGGCCGCGCACAGGGTTCCATATGCGGCGAGCACGTGCATCGCCTACCCCTTCGACGTTGACAAGAAGCTCAAAAAGGCCAAGGCCATAAGGGGGGCGCGCTTCGTTTCCATATTCGCTTCGTGCGTGACGGGCTGGGGAGTCGATACGCAGCTCGGGGTTTCGATTGCCAGGCTGGCGGTTGAAACGGGCATGTGGCCCATGCAGGAATACGAGAACGGCGAGATGAAAATAACGATGAAGCCCGCGCGGAAGCCCGTGTTGGAATACTTCAAGCTGCAGAGGCGCTTCAAGCACCTCACGCCGGAGGAGGTTGCCGAAATCCAGAAAACGGTGGACGGCTTCTGGGCGAAGCACGAGGCGGGCGAAAAGAAATAGCCTTTATAATATTTTGCGCGCTAATTAGACGAGTTGAACGAGTCGGGATTCTTGAACGAGTTGATTTCATGGGAGCATATGATTACATAAAGAAGACTTTGCGCAGCCAGTACTCCACGCGCTCGCCCGAATACAAGGCGAGGGTCAGGGCGTGGAAGAAGCAGCCGCCGGTAGTACGTGTAGAGAGGCCGCTCAATCTTGGAAGGGCGAGGGAGCTGGGCTACAAGGCCAAGCAGGGCTACATCATCGTCCGCTCGCGAGTCGAAAAAGGAATGAGAAAGAGGCCCATGCCAAGCGGCGGCAGGAAGCCGTCGAAGGCCGGAAGGTACTTCTCGCCCGGCAAGTCCAAACAGGGCACCGCCGAGGAGCGCGCGTCAAGGAAATTCTCCAACTGCGAGGTTCTCAACTCGTACTGGGTTGGCGAGGACGGCCAGCGCATTTTCTACGAGGTAATACTGATTGACCGAAGCCATCCCTCGGTTAAGGCGCCGGCCAAACTCTCGAAGGGAAGGGCCTACAGGGGCCTGACCGCCGCTGGAAAGAGGTCGCGCAGGCGATGAGAAGTGGAATTTTACGATCTGCACGTCCGCTTCGAGTTTCCGGACTTTTCCGATTTTGGTTTTTCAAAAGTTGGGGTAGCCGGCGCAGGGGTAAATGATGTTTTCGAATCAAACTCGCCGGACAAGAAAGCTCAGAATCAAAACCAAATCAACATTCTCGTTTCCTCAAAAGTCGAGGTTTTGAGGATTGGGGCGAAAAAGTTCGAAGCAATTTACCCGGTCGGTTTCTATCCTGATTTGGAAATGCTCCGCAACTGCGCGAAAAGCGGCTGCCTCGTGGAATTCCCGCTCGCCCCGCTTCTGGCAAGCTCCGGGGCGGAAAGGTCGAAAATAATCAACAGGATGCGCTTGCTTCTCTCCCTCTGCATAAAATATAAGGCGGGCTATGCAATCACCTCGATGGCGAAGGACAAATTCGGAGTCCGCAGGCCCGAAGAGATGGTTGCAATCGGAATGCTGCTCGGGCTCTCGCGGGAGCAGGCGCTCGCATCAGTTTCGTCATATCCCGCAAAAATTTTCGGGAATTCGGGTGGGATAAAATGCTGAAGCCGACATTAAGGCAGAAACACAGGTACGTCGCATTCGAGATAGAATGCGAAAGGGAAATGGGAAGGGACGAGGTTGATGCCGAGGTCAAGAATTCCATTCTCTCGCTTTTTGGGGAGAGGGGCTTTTCGCTCGCAATGCCGAAAATGGTCATTTACGAAGGCGAGGGGATGGGGAAGGCGAAAGGGCTTGCGGTTGTCAGGTGCTCCCATACGGAAGTGGATAATGTAAAGGCGGCGCTCGCATTAGTCTCTTCGGCCGGGCCGTCCAAATGCGCTTTCCGCGTGCTTCGCGTTTCGGGAACAATAAAAAAGCTGAAAATGAAGCTCGCCCAGGATGGGGCCGGCGAGGGCGAGGGTAAGAGGGAAGTTCTTGACGGCACCTGCGAGGCCAAGCTCCAAGCGTAAATTATTTTAAATGTGTCTATTGAATGTATAGCCGTAATGTGTTGGAAAAACAAGACTGTTCCTACCGAGGAACGTGTGTGAGGTGTATTTATGTATCCTGTTTCTTCACAGGCATACGATAGGGCAATAACGGTTTTCAGCCCGGATGGCAGGCTGTTCCAGGTGGAATACGCCAAGGAGGCCGTGAGGAGGGGCGCGACCGCCGTTGGAGTCGTTTCCGCGGACGGAGTCGTGCTCGTTGCCTCAAAGAACGTGGGCTCCGCCCTTCTCGTTTCCGAGTCAATGAGGAAAATCTTCAAGATTGACGAGCACATCGCGGCAACGGCTTCGGGCCTTGTTGCCGACGCGCGAAGGCTCGTGGAGACCGCGAGGCTCGAGGCGCAGAAGCACAAGCTCGCCTACAACGAGGAAATCTCCGTTGAAGTGGTGGCCAAGGAACTTTGCGACCTCATGCAGCTCTACACGCAATACGGCGGGATAAGGCCGTTCGGCGTTTCGCTCCTCATTGCGGGAGTCGACTCCGGCGAGCCCAAGCTTTTCGAGGCAGAGCCGAGCGGCGCGCTGACCGGATACAAGGCAGACGCAATCGGCTCGGGCAAGAAGGAGGCCGACGAGTTCTTCGAGAAGGAATACAAACCCGGGATGTTGCTCGACGACGCGGTAATACTCGCGCTCAAGGCGATAAAGAAGACCAACGAGAACAAGCTGACCCCGGACAACGTGGACATCGCGATAATAACCGCAAAGGAAAAGGTCTTCAGGATTCTAGAGAGGAACGACGCATCGGGCTACATCTCCAAGGCCTGAAAGCGGAGGGCGTCTTATGGCCACTCTTGACAAGGCA
>JAPLWU010000119.1:0-6265 GCA_026396425.1 Microcaldota archaeon
ACCTCGGACATGGGCGACGGGCTCGATAAGCGGGGAATTCGAGAACTTTTCGGCGCCGGGGATGAGGGAATGGTTAAATACCGCCTGGCCCATAATAATACTTCTTATTCTCTTGAGGGGGTTCGCGTCATTATGCAACCGCAAAAACACAGGATTACACTCCGTTTGGATATATGCGACACGAACGGGCACTTGGCGATTCCACTGGTTGAGCGGGTTGGGTAGATGGCAACCTCGTCGATGGAGCCAGTCCGCATAAAGGGCACGAACGTTTTCGCTGTTGGCAGCAGGCGCGCCTCGGAAACCCCGGTATCCGCCCACGGCGCGATTCTTCATGGCAGGCCCCTTCCGCTTCCTTTTTTCCTCAGGCTCGCAGAATCGCGGGGTTTGATGGGGCTTTCGGGATACATGCCATCGCCGGCAGGCACCATCGTCGGCTTAAAGCTCCGGTACAGCGAGCCTCTTGGGAAAACCCTGGAGGCAGTGGACCCGAGAACCGAGGTTAAGTGGATAATTGACGAGATACCGAGCGAGGCGGTCATCGGCGGCAAGACGATAAATCCGCAGACGGAAAAAGAAATCCCGCTCGTGGTTTCGATACATCATTTTGAAATCAGGGAAGGCCAGCTCGTTTTTGACGAAGAAGGAAAGCCAAAAAGGCAGTACAAGGTTGCAATCGCCGAGAAGAACAGGCGCGTGGTTTCGGTCACGATAACGCCGAACGACCCCGGGGTTTTCAAAATACACCGCCTCAATGTGGGATGGGGAAAAGAGCATCCGGAATCAGGCCTAGCATATGCAAGAAAGCGCGGATTTTTTCGAGGTGGCCTCCGTCGAAAGATTAATAAACCTCACCCCCGAATATAGCTTCGAGGTGAAATTATGGGCACCAGAATTGGAAAGGAAAAAGTAGAAAGAGAAGCGGGATATCTCTATTATATCGGAAAGGACGGATATGTGTGGAGAACCCCGATGAAGAGGAACAAGAAGGGGTCGAAGAAGAGGGTAGGAAATGAGAAAATCTCCAAGGAAGGAGGCAACATGTACTACCTCGACAAGGCAGGCTATGTTTGCAAGGCTAAGATGAAGAATGCCTAGAAACAGACCTTTTTTTCTTTTTTATTATTTTATTTTTTATTCCCCCAGTGCGAACGGCGCGGAAACGAGCTCTATCTCATTGTCACCCTGAACCGCCCTGAGCAGGACCCTTTTCTCGGAGTCAACCCACAGCGTCTGGTTTTCCACCGAAGGCTCGGCCTCGCCCGAAGATGCGAAGAAAACAGACTTTGCCTCGATTTCGACGCGGAACGCGCCCCTTCCCATCACGCGCTCAACTGACGCCACGCGGTATCTCACGGTCGTCCTCTCGCCCATGCCGATTGCGCCAAGAGTTATGTTCGTTTCGGCCCTCCAGCTCCAGCCCTCCCTGAGCGAGAGCATCCAGGGCTGCACGAAATCGAGGGTGGCGTTCACCTGCGCCCCGCCCGCCTGCAGCTGCCTGAGGAGGCCGGTCCCCGTATCCACGCACGAGGAGACGACGTAGCCGCTGGCGTCCGAAATCACGCGCGTGCACCCGCCCTCGGTTTCCATGATTGTGTGCGTGACGTTGGCGATGATCTGGCCATTGCTCAGATAACGGTAGGCATACACGCTGCCCTCGGATAGTTGAAGCTCCGCATTTGGGGAGAGTTCCTCCTGCCAGACGGCCATCTTGGGCTCTTCGACGGGCTGCGCCACGAAATAGGCTACGAACACGATGAAAAGCGCGATTGCGACTATGCCCGCCTTCATCCACGCGGAAAGCCCCTTTTTCTTTTCGGGCCTGCCTGCGGGCCCGGCTTTTGGCCCGGGTTGCGGAGCGCTTGCGCTTTGCCCTGTTTTTTTCCCCTTTACCTTTCCGTCAACGGCCTTCGGCATGCAATCACGCAATCTTTATAACCTGATAAGGTTTAAAATACTCGGTGCGTGCATGGGGGTCGGAGGATTGCTCAGGAGCCGGATAAAAAAGGTAGGCACGGGCACGCGGCTTTCGGCTTTTGCCTCGCGCGTCATTTCCGCGGCCAGGGGCACAGGGTTCTCCGAAGTAGAGCTGAGGCACCTTTCCTATGTTCTTGGGAGCTTCGAAACGAGAGAGGAGATAATGGCCAGGGGGATGGCATCGACGCTGGAGCTCGCCAGCCTTTCCGCGAGGGATTCGGCCGCGGTGCGGGCGATAATCGGGCGGGCGCACGCGAGCATATCGGATGGGAACGAGCCCGCGAAGTCCGACATGGAGAAGCTCAAGGCAATACTCTCGAACTCCGGGAGGATATCGCCTGGCGCCAAGCGCAGGATGTGCAGGGAGCTGGAGAGGGACCTTAACGTGGTTGAAAAGCTTTGGACTTGCGTGGAGAATGTGGACAGGAAACTTTCCGCGCGGCCATCGAAATCAAAATAAATCGAATAATTCAAACGATTCAGGCGAAAAAATAAATCAAAATGAATCCAGAGTTCGAGCGAAACTCGGCGAGAAGTTTCGAATCGTGGATTCGAAGCGGCGGGAAACCTCGAAGTTTGGATTCATTGCGCCGTAAAAATCAAAATGACTCCAGAGCGCGAGCGAAACGAGAAGCCTCGAATTGCGGATTCGAAGCGGCGGGAAACGTCGAGGAGCAAATCACGTAGCCCGTGGTCATTGTGGATTGTTCGCGCCCGTAAAAATCACAGTGATTCGAGCGCCTCTTTTTCCATGAAGTGGAGCTTTCCCGGCATCACTATTACGAACGGGGGCTTTCCCAAATCGCTCTTTTCGAGCTGGCCGATTTTGCCGAAACTTATTTTCATTTCTTCGCTGCCGAGCCTGCTTAGAACGACTGCGAAATCATTCGCTCTGGCGATTTTCCCGCGCCTCTTTTTCTCGATTTCCTGCAGAATCGAGAGTGCCTCGCGCGCCTCCATCATCCTCTCGCCTATGTCGAGGAATAGGAGCGTGTGGAGGCCAGACTTTTTGTTCTGCAGGATTGAGTCGTAAGTGCTCTCGGGCCTGTATTTCTCGCTCCAGAACGAGACGGTGGCGGACTTGCCGAACTTGTAGGCCTGGAGGCCCGACTCGCCCATGGCCGCGCTCATTATCGAAGAGGAATGGATGACGCGGGTTTCGATGCCGGCTTTTTTTGCCGAGAGGAGAAGCGATATGTGCGTGGTTGCTATGAGGGGGTCGCCGCCGGTAACAAGCGCGACTTTTTTCGCTTTCGCCTCATCCAATATTTTTTTCTCGCCTTCAACGTCTTCCCTCGGAAGCAAAATTATTTTTTTCCCGATGATTTTTTCTAGGCGCCCGAGCGCCCCCTCGCCGGCTTTGTCCGTATAATTCTCGGCGAAAATGATTTCGGAGGATTTGAGCTCCTCGATTCCGCGCAGGGAGATGTCTTTTTCATCCCAAATGCCGAGGCCGATTAAAACCAACATAACTTAAGCACCGACCACAAGGGTCAGCAAATCCCGCACCCCGGGCGCGAGCCCGAATATGAGGAGCAGGAGCAGCACATAGTTCTTCATTTCCGCATTCTTCTCTTCGCTGACAACCGAAACCGCCCATGCCGAAATTCCGACTTTTATGAGGTAGAATAGGAACATCCCGCCGATTGCGCCGAAAATCACCGAGCCTGCATCGCCTATGGCGCGGGAGAGCACGTGCTGCTCGAAGTAGCACCTCTGGCCCTGGTAGCACGCCGGCTCTAACTTGTTCCAGATGTCTATCACGACGTATGTTGCCGCGCCGTCAAGGGCGTGGGCGAAAATCGGGAGCGACGGAATAAGCGAAACGTTCTTTCGCAAAACGAAATACGCAATAGCCCACCCAAGGAACGCAAGCGTCAGCACGAGCAGCCCATAGGCCCAGTATTTCATCATTGGCGCGAGTATCAGAATCTGCGTGAGCCAGACCGCGAAACCGAACTGGGCCATCCTCGCCATTCCCCATTTCCGGTTGAAAATTAGGACGCAGGCGAGCGTGAAGAGCCCTATTACGACGTAAATGCCGGGCGTTACCGTGAGATAGCCGTAATCGTAAACGTGCGAATCCACTATCCGGCCGACGAGGCCGAACAGGGCATTTCTGCTCGCCTCTGCGGCTCCCCGGTCAACCGCATCGGTAATCGAGCGGATTGTCGAGCCGAGCAGGATGAACGGGACGATTGCGAGGATGAAATTCGAGTCGATTTTTACTTTTTCTTTTTTCAGTATGCTGAGGATTGCGTAAGCCGAAACGAGGGCTATCGCCGCGTAGGCGAGCGTGTTCACCGAGTTGTAGCCGGTCCTCTCCCATATCGGATTTACGAAGAACTCCTGGAAAAAGTCCATGGCTCAGTTTATTATTTAAAACGTTATAAATGGAGATTATGAAGGCCGACTCGTCCATGTGCGTCGTCTGCAAGGGCAGCAGGCGCCTTTGCGGGCTCGCGAGGTGCCCCATTCTGGAGAAGATGAGCGCGCAGGCGCAGGTCGGGGCGAAGCTTTCGGAGAACATTTTCGGCCCTTCCCCGCCAAACGTTTTCGTGGGCTGGGGCGGATATCCTGACGTCTGGTGGGGCCCCATGGTTTCCGTCGAGGACGTTCCCAATGCGGACAACCCGGCCAAGTGGTACGGGCTTCCGCTCTCGAACATCGTCTCGTTCCGCTCGAACATCATACGCTCGAGGACGAGGCAGGGCGTGCGCGAGAGGACGAGGCTGCTCGAGAAGGCGCAGGATGCCATACTTTCCGTGAGCCCCGTAGACATGGAGGTGTCTTTCAAGGACAAGCCGAAAATGGGAGTCACGTTCTCGCCGGTCACCCAGCCGATGGGCCCGGTGGGCACGCTCAAAGACTTCCGCGTGTGCAGCAATCCCGTAATCCCGAGGAGGGTGGATGAGCTCGCGGAGGAGAAGTTCAAGGCAACGGAAGCAATCGGCATTCTCAACGACTCTGGCTTCGACGTTTATTATTCCGTGAAACTGCTTTCGGCCGGGATTCTCGGAAAGAGCAGGCGCATGGTGCCGACGCGCTGGAGCATAACCGCAATCGACGACATTGTCGCCAAGAAATTGATGGACGAGTTGAGGGAGCTTTCCCATCTACAGTCGTACGAGGTCTATTCCTCCCAATACCTCGAGAACCATTACGAAATACTGCTCATGCCGGGCGCATGGGAGTTCGAGAACTTCGAGGCGTGGTCGCCAAAAACAATCTGGACCGAGGGCGCGAAACGGGCGGTGGTTAGCGGGGAGTACGAGCCAAACTACGGAAGGAAAACCTACGCCGTATCGCAGGGAGGAGGTTACTATGCCTCGCGCATCGCGGTCGCGGAGCACCTCAAATCGCTGGGAAGGCAGGCGCGGGCGGTTGTTTTCAGGGAGATTTACGAGGGTTATATGGTGCCCGTGGGTGTCTGGCAGGTGCGCGAAAACGTCAGAAATGCGTTCAAAAACGGGGCGAAACGCTTCTCCACGCTCGAGGAAGCCCTGGTTCACGTCGGCTCGCGGCTCCGCACGCCGATGCGCGAGTACATGTCGAAAAGCAGGATTATCGGCCAGAGCAGGCTCGCGGAATTCGCCTGAAAAAATGGTTGATATGATTAATAATTTGGAGGCGCGCTCATAATTAATAATCGGGAGAGCGCACTCGCAATTAATAAATCGGGGTGGCGCCCTCGAGGGCGCTCGTTCTGGCGAGGCCGGTTTCGCAGTGCTGGGCGAGTGATTTGAGTAGTGCTGGGCGGGCGGTTTGAGCATTGCAGGTTTCGCATCTTTGGGCGGGATTCGCCGAATTCGCCATAATGCTTAGATATAAATAAGCCAGGCGGCATAATTCCACCATGGCGCAGGCAGTAAAGAAGCAGCCCAAAATCGACCCTTCGCTGATAGCTCCGGATGGGCATATGGGGATACTTAATTACTCGTGGAAAAGGGCCGACGAGATGCGGGAGAGCCGCATACGGCCGCAGTGGAAGGATAGGGAAAAAACGCCACCGCTGTCGCAATACTATTTGGCGCACAAGCTGGTTGAAAGATACGACGCGGAGGCAAAGCAGCTTATAGCCGATTACAGCGCGAGCGCCAGGGCCTTCTACGAAAGTAAGGAGGCCGAGAGGAAGATAAAGAAATTCACCGATTACGTGAACCAGGTCTGGAGCCTGCCACTTCCCGAGGGCTACTGGAGGCAGCTCTATTATCCGCCAAAACTGGCAGCGGAGCTGGAGAAGATAAGCGCTGGCCTGAACAAATTCCCGGCCCTCAACGCCAAGAAG
>JAPLWU010000119.1:6305-16319 GCA_026396425.1 Microcaldota archaeon
AGAGAAGCAGGGGCTTCAGGAATTCCGTGAGAATGCAGGCAGGCTGCGCGCGCTTGCGGAGGACTACGGGTTTCACCCGGAGGGACTGAACGCCTTGGCAAACCATGTGGATTACATAGCGATGAACCCGTGGAGGTACTCGGAACAGGGCGAGAGGGGCAAGGCACTGAAAGGGCTCCAGGACGTGCTGGGCCCGATGAAGGCCGAGATGAAGGAGGAGGCTGGCTTCAGGTTTGTCAATCCGGTGAGATATGAAACGCACCGCGACCTACTCGAGGAATACTTCGCGCTCAGGTGGATAGGGAGCAAGCACGAAATAGCGCTGTTGGACGGGTATAAGGCGGAGCTTGAGGGAAGATGGAAAGCCATGAGCAAAGGAAGCAAGATGGATTCTGCCGAGCAGTTCCAGAAAGACATAAACGAACTCAAAGGCGTCAGGCGCCTCATCCTCAACCGCCAGTTGGAGCTCCTTAACGAATACTCGCGCAGGATACTGGAGATAGAGACGAGAGTAAACGAAGCCCGAAATTTCTACTACTACGTGAAGGACGATTGGAAGAGACGCACGGAGGATGACGAGAGGCGGATATTTGATGACGCGGAGTACTTCAAAAGCCTTGATTTGAAGTTCAATCCCGGCTTGGTCAGAATGCTGGAGGCCTGGGGCATTAAGTTTAAGGAAGTGCCGGAGATTGAAATATTCGAGAATGACCCAAAGAAGACGCTCGAAAGCCTCAAGAAAGCCCTCGACCGCATAGTCCACGAAAGATTTGGCGCGGGGTATGGCACGCGCGTAACAAAGACCGGGGAGTACTGGGCCGAAAGCGAGAGGAAATGGATTGGGATTGCGGCGGATGATGTCAGAAACCTTTTGAAGGAGCCGCTCGGGACGTTTGATACGGAGGACTTGCGCGACCTGAACAAGATAGGCAAATAAGCAATTTGGCTGAAGGACGAGACCGGCTTATCGCCTTTATTTAGCTTCCTTTTGTATGGCCTTCATGCTTCCTTATATTTCAAGACGTGCCTGGTTGTTTTGGGCGGGTATCTCTTCCCGTTCTCGGCCATTTCGACCACTTTCTTCTTGTCTACGGGGATGGCCTTCCTCCTTGGGTGAACCTCGATTGAGGGGTGGTTGTAGTCCACGAGCCTCGCGGTTATGTACCTGTGGCCCAGCCGTTTCATGGCTTCGACGCGGTGGTGGCCGTCGAGAACGGTGAAAGTGGCCGCGTCAACGAGAATGGGGTTGAGCTGGCCTTTCCTCCTTATGTCATCGACCATCTTCTCCAGCCGCTTGCGTATGGTTTTCTCGTGCCCCTTGAGGTCCTCAATGAGGACTTTGGCAATCAAGTCACCAGCACTGCAAACATCGCTCATCGCATCACACCCCCTTAAGGGGTAACTTCATTCACTCATTCCATTCCCGCCTCGAGTCAACTCGCCGCCTTCTCGTTTGGCAGGTTCATTCGCAACTTTTATTATCGCCTCGAGTCGGCTCATTTGAGCTGGCCGGAGAGGAATTTATCGTAGCCGCCCAGGTCGAGCAGCCCATGGCCGCTTAGGTTGAAGCAAATCACCTTTTCCTCGCCTTTCTTCTTGCAATTTAGGGCCTCGACTATCGCCCCCTTGAGCGCGTGCGACGTTTCCGGCGCGACGATGATGCCCTCGGTCTTGGCGAACATGTCGGCCGCCTGGAACGTGTCGAGCTGCGGGTAGGACACCGCCTCGACAACCTTGTTCTTTATGAGGTTCGAGAGCGAGGGCGCACACCCGTGGTACCGCAAGCCGCCTGCGTGGATGGGGCTCGGAATGAAGTTGTGGCCCAGCGTGTACATGAGCAGGGTTGGCGTCATCCCTGCCGAGTCGCCGAAATCGTATTCATACTTTCCCTCGGTCATCGAAGGCACGGACTTGGGCTCGACCGCCACGAAGCGCGCGTTCAGTTTTTTCTTCTTGTTCTCGTAGATGAACGGATACGAGAAGCCGCCGAAGTTGCTTCCCCCGCCTACGCAGCCCACGAGAACGTCCGGCTTGGTGTCAATCATCTCGAACTGCTTTTTTGCCTCCAGGCCAATCACGGTCTGGTGGGTTATCACCGAAGTGAGCACACTGCCCAGCGAATACTTGGCATCCTTTGCGGTCATCATGTCCTCTAGCGCCTCGGAAATTGCCACACCGAGCGAGCCAGGGTGCGCGGGATTCTCCTTGAGGAGCTTCCTGCCGAACTTGGTCCTCTCGCTCGGAGAGGGGAAGACCTCGGCGCCGTACATCTGCATTATGGTCCTCCTGCCCGGCTTCTGGTCGTAGCTCACGCGCACCATGTAAACGGTCGTTTTTATTCCGAACATGCAGTTGGCGAAAGCGAGCGCGGAGCCCCACTGGCCAGCGCCCGTTTCCGTCGTAAGCCTCGTTATGCCCTCCTTCATGGCGTAGTAGGACTGCGCGATTGCCGTGTTGGGCTTGTGCGAGCCGCAAGGGTTCAAATCCTCTCGCTTGAAGAAGATTTTCGCCGGAGTTTTGAGGTATTTTTCCAGCCTCGTGGCCCTGCAGAGCGGCGATGGCCGGTTGACCCGTATGTACATCTCGCGCACTTCCTCAGGAATGTTGACAAACCTCTCGCCCGAAATTTCGAGGTTGACCAACTCGTTCGGGAATATCGTCTTGAGCGCTTCCGGCGGAATCGGCTCCTTCGTCGCAGGATTTAGCGGCGGAGCCGGCGGCTCGGGCAAATCCGGGTTTATGTTGTAATACTGTTTCGGGACGTCCTCGACGTCCAAAAGCACTTTCAGGTCTTTCTGTACCACGCAACCACCTCATAATGGACAATTTTATACATTCATGTACGAATGTAGACCATAATGCACGATATTATTATATAAAGCTTTTGGTGGCATATCCCCTTGGTTGCCATGCTCGAGAGGGTTCTTTCCCATTTCTCCCGTTATCCCGGGCGTGCGAGCGTCGCGCGGGCACTCATCGCGCTCGGCCTTTCCGTGAGGAAAGGCAGGGTACTTTGCGGCGAGGTTGAAATAAAGGACGCAGCTCTCGCCAGGGCAGTGGGGGTCGACAGGCGCGTGGTGCGCTCGACAGTGGAGCAAATCGAGGGGGACAGGAAATTGAAGGCCCTTTTCGGAAAAATCAGGCCGGCGGGAACTTTCCTGCGGGATGTCGCGAAGGATTTGGGATTCGGCGTTGTCGAGATTTCGGCAGAAGCTTCGAAGAGCGGCATCATATCGAGCGCGACCGCCCTGGTCACGGGCGAGAACATTTCGATAAGGCAGGTGTATGCCGAGGATCCGGAGTTGGTCGGGGAGCCGAAGCTCATAATAATAACCGAGAGGCATCTGCCGGGGAAGCTTCTCGAGAAATTCCTGAAAATCCCGGGGGTTACGAGGGTTTCGATATATTAGGCGAAGGATTAGGACGGAATGTTTGGAGGGTGTTTTGCATGAGGAAAAAAGTCATAATAGTGGGCGCGGCAGGCAGGGATTTCCACAACTTCAACACTGTCTTCAGGGGGAATGGGGAGTACGAAGTGGTGGCATTCACGGCTGCGCAGATACCGGATATAGCGGGCAGAAAATATCCGACCGAGTTGGCGGGAAAGCTCTATCCGAATGGAATCCCAATATTCGAGGAGAAGGAGCTTTCCGAGCTGATTAAAAAGCACAATGCCGACCTGGTGGTATTCGCTTACAGCGATGTTCCGTACAATTACGTAATGGGGAAGTCGGCAATTGCGAATGCCAACGGCGCGGACTTCATGCTGATTGGCCCGAAGGAAACGATGGTTAAGTCGAAGAAGCCGCTCATTTCCGTCTGCGCAGTTCGAACCGGCTCCGGGAAGAGCCAGACCGCGAGAAAAATATGCAAAATACTGCTGGCGAAAGGCAAGAAAGTGGTTGCAATCCGCCACCCCATGCCCTACGGCGATTTGGCAAAGCAGGTAGTCCAGAGGTTTGCGAGCTACGATGACCTGGAAAAGCACAAGTGCACAATCGAGGAGAGGGAGGAGTACGAACCCTACGTCGAGAGGGGCATGGTGATTTACGCCGGAGTGGATTACGAGGCCATACTGAGGCAGGCCGAGAAGGAGGCCGACATAATTCTTTGGGATGGCGGGAACAATGATTTCTCATTCTACAAGTCGGACCTTTACATAACGGTCGCGGACCCGCACCGGGTCGGGCACGAGTCGAGCTACTACCCCGGGGAAGTGAACGTGCGCCTCGCCGACGTAGTAATAATCAACAAGGAGGACTCGGCCAAGAAGGAGGATATTGAACGGCTAAGGAAAAATATTTCCGAGCTAAACCCCAAAGCCAAAATAATCGATGCCGACTCGCCGGTGACAGTCGAGAACCCCTCAATAATTAAGGGGAAGCGCGTGCTGGTTGTGGAGGACGGGCCTACTCTCACGCACGGCGGGATGAAATACGGCGCGGGCGTCGTTGCAGCTAAGAAGCACGGAGCCAAAGAACTGGTCGACCCTAGGCCGTTTGCGGTGGGAAAGATTGCCTACACGTTCAAGCGCTACCCCGAAATAGGGATACTCCTGCCCGCGATGGGCTACGGAGAGGAGCAGGTCCGCGACTTGGAGAAGACGATTAACGCGTGCGACTGCGATTCCGTGGTGATTGGAACGCCAATCGATTTGGCCCGCGTAATAAAAATCAACAAGCCAAACACTCGCGTAGTTTACGAGCTGGCCGAGAAGGGAACCCTCACCCTAGAGAAAGTCCTGGATGATTTCCTGAAAAAGAAATAGAAAAAGTAGAAATGAATTGGGGAGAATGGCGGATGGGAACGATGAATTAGAAATAGGAGGGATGGGAGGAATGCTGAATGGAAACAATGGACTCGGCGCAGATAATCAAAAAACTGAAGTCGCATGCCAACCCACGCAACGTCGAGGGAATGGCCCGCTTCGGTATAAATTCCAAAAATACGTTAGGGGTTTCGGTTCCGATAATGCGTAAGATGGTGAAGGAGATTGGGAAAAATCATCGGCTTGCCATCGAGTTGTGGGCTTCAGGAATTCACGAAGCGAGAATTCTTGCAAGCATGATTGACGACGTTGCGAGCGTTAGCGAAAAGCAAATGGATGCGTGGGCTTCCGACTTCGACTCCTGGGATGTTTGCGACCAGTGCTGCATGAACCTGTTTTTTCAGAAGGAGTTTGCTTTCGAAAAGGCGGTTGAATGGAGCGGGAGCAGGGAGGAATTTGTGAAGCGCGCCGGCTTTGCGCTGATGGCCTGCCTGGCCGTCAAGGACAAAAAAGCAAGCGATAAAAAATTCGAGAAATTCTTTACGGCGATAAAAAAAGGAGCGACGGATGAACGGAATTTCGTGAAAAAAGCCGTGAATTGGGCGCTGAGGCAGATAGGAAAGCGAAACGAGGAACTAAACAAGAAAGCCATTGCACTCGCGAAGGAAATAATGAAAATGGATTCCAAATCCGCGAGGTGGATTGCCGCGGATGCATTGCGGGAACTCGAGGAAAAGGCGGTGCAGGAGAGATTGAAGAAAAAGGCCAACTAAACTGGGATTACCCGGCGCCACAGGCGGCTATTGCGGAGTACAGTGTATCGCATCCGTAATCCCTGCAGTCGAGGAATGCGCGCTCCATGCCCCAGCCCGAGTATCTTTCGCAGTCGAAGCAGCAGTAGGCCCTCCCGCCGGAATTTTTCAGGCTTATGGAGCCGTCTACGCCGGCATCGCTCGCCTCATTGCATATCTGGATTGCCTCGGGCGTCTTCATGAGATAACCGTTGCAGCCTGCGGCGATGTTGCGATTGGGAACGGCCATCGACGCCAATCCGTATGTTCCCACGGTTAAGCCGGAAAACACAAACCCGATAACAAGAGCTACTACGAGGGAAACGACCAGAAGCTTTGCGTATTCCACCAAACCACCATCCACCGTTATGCCTTGGCGGGTATATAAATAATTCGGAAGCCTCCGGAGCATACGAGGCCGGCTAAACGATGCCTGATTTTCGACGTATAATCGTGCTCAATTGGGCACGAACGAATAAATCCACTTGCAGTGGAGTTGTGACCATGGAAGAATTAAAGCGTTCAGACAAAGACGTGGAGAGAGCTTTGTGGAGGGTGATGAACGACGAGCAGGTGTGCGAGGAGAACAGGAAGCTGATTTCGGAGTTCGTGGACAGGTGCTTTGCGGACGGACTCACGTGCAGCAGGATATGCAAGCTCGTCTACGCAATCCACCGCATCGCCCGCTATCTCGGCAAGCCTTTCCCCGAAGCCACGAAGCTGGACATCCAGAACGTCATAGCGCAGGTGGAGCGCAGCGGAAGGTATGCCGAGTGGACGAAGCACGACTTCAAGTCGATTATGAAGAAGCTCTACAAGTGGCTCAAGGGCAACGGCGAGTTCTTCCCTGACGAAGTTCGCTGGATAAAGTCGAGCGTGAGGAACGGCAAGAGGGTTCTCCCCGAAAACATCCTCACCGAGGACGAGGTCAAGCTGATGGCGGAAGCCGCGACGCATCCTCGGGACAAGGCGTTCGTACTGACCCTCTACGAGAGCGGTTGCCGTATCGGGGAGATGCTATCCCTGAAGATAAAGAGCGTACAGTTTGACGAATTCGGGGCCGTTCTTCGCGTAAGCGGCAAGACTGGCGACAGGCGGGTCCGCGTCGTGTGCTCGGCTCCGCTCCTCGCCACCTGGATTGACCTCCACCCGCTGAGGGCGGACCCGGAGGCGGCCCTATGGACCGGCTGGCAGAAGCCCCATTCGCGCGAAGGCTTCCGGTATCACACGATGGTATGCACGCTGAGGGAGCTGGCGAGACGAGCGGGAATAAACAGAAGAGTCTATCCCCACCTTTTCAGGCACTCCCGCGCCACTGCCTTGGCAAACAAGCTTACTGAGGCGCAGATGAAGGAGCATTTTGGCTGGGTCCAGGCCTCGGAAATGGCGTCCGTTTACGTCCACCTGTCCGGAAGGGACGTAGACGAGGCATTGCTGAAGACCTACGGGATAAAGACGGGCGAGGCCGCGAAAGAAGAGACATTCAGGCCCAAAACCTGCCCCCGCTGCAAGGCGACGAACTCGCCCATCTCGAAGTTCTGCCAGAAGTGCGGCTTTGTCCTTGATGCCGAAACCGTAATTGAAATTGAAGCCAATAGGAAGAATGCGGACGAACTTCTGAACGAGCTTATGAAAAACGACGAAATCAAGGCGTTTCTTGTTAAGAAGATTGCCGAGCTGGGGCTGAGCAAGCAACTCTGAAAACGGCTTTACGCAGCCATAAAAAAGCTGCGTAATTTTGAGCGAAAGCTGCGCAAGCTGCGTCATCCCTCGGCGAACAACTTTGCGCAGCCTTTTCTCTTGTTTTCCTGCGTTCTAAGGCTTAATTCGCTTCTTTTGACGCAGCTTTTACCTCTGGAATATAGATATTGTCTGAGAAAAAGACAAGCTGAGTTTCCGCGCCAGCACAGGGAAGCCTTAAATCCCTTAAACCCGATAATCATTCTTGGTCTTATGCCGCCCTCAGCAGTCAAGTCAATCCGCGACCTGATTTTCTGGCAGTACGCGAAGCTTATCTCAAAATCCGCAGGGTTCGGCATAAACGCAAGGGCTTTCCAGATGTCCACCTTCAAGAAGCTCCAGTCGGGCGAGATGGTCTGGTCCACCACCATAAGGGAATATCTACGGGAGCAGGAAAAGCCGGGAGTCTGCATCTACTGCGGGGCGAAAACCGGCCTGACAGTTGAGCACATTCTGCCGCGCTGTCGGGGCGGTCCCGATTCGCCGGACAACGCCGTCATGGTGTGCAAGAGCTGCAACTCCCGCAAGGGCGGGAAACGGCTTTACGAGTGCTTCGGGCTTGAAGAGAAGGACAAGATACCGAGAATAGCCGAGGGTAAATACCTAAAGCTCCTCTACTCCCTGCACGAGAAGAACCGGACGCTTGACCTGCCGGCGAGCGCGCTTGCCTCCGAACTCTGCCCGAAATGCGACCTCGGGCCCAAATGCCCGGAGAAGGCGAAGCTCAGCGTCTATTGCTTGGAAGGCTGTTTCCTGAAGAACCCAGGCGGGTAAGTGATGTTATCCCCAACTGTTTATAGTCTGCCATTTTAGGACTCCGGCCATTAGCAGAACGAAAAAGACCACAACTAAAAACCAAAAGTTATTGGCTATTGTTTCAGGTGAAAGAAAGTTAGAGAGAAACCCTCCGGTGTTTTTAGTGCTTTCCAAAGTTTGACCGACGTCTATAACTTTTTTAGTGTTTTCTGGTACGGGCGTCTGTTCGAGAATTTTCGATTGTACGACGCCCATGATGGATAGTACGAATAAAGAAATCACGGCAATGACTGCCCATTTAAGCGCAGTTCCAATTAACATCTAAATCCCCCTTTCTTAATTGCTTAATTTTATTAAGTAATATAGAGAGCAAACTTATATACTTTGCGTCCCTAGGGTATACGATGGAGGACCAAATTATTGGGCTGGTTAGCGATTCGAAGGCCCTCAATTCAAAAATCTTTTCCCTCCCCAAGCTGCTAATCCTCATATCATTAGAGAATCTAGGGCAAGACGGCGCGACCTATACGGATCTCAGGGCGGGCTTGGAGCTGAAAGACGGAATCCTCCATTCAAATCTCAAGACGCTGAAAAAGATGGGTTATGTGTCAGAGAAAAAAGTCAAGCTCGACAAGAAGACATTGAGCGCGTATTCCATTGCCCCCGAGGGTAAAGAGGCGCTTATATCTATCCGTTCTTGGTTCAGGAAGTGGTTGGGTTGAGAGGTGGTGAATATGGAGCGGCTTGAAAAGATAATCGCCTGTTTCAAAGAGGTGAAATTCGAACCTAAACTCGATGATTTTCAGGACAAGCTGGTTATTCAGAAGGCGGTTTGCCTGCTTCAGCTGATGGGCATGAAAACCGGGTATAGCTTCTCTCTCTACGTGAGGGGACCGTATTCCCCTGAGCTGACTAAAGACCTATATTCGCACAGGGAAGCAATTGAAAAACTGAGGTCCGGCTGCTCTCTTTCTACGAACGAGCAGCAGAAGGTGCTTAAAGTTTATGAGCTGAGCGACAACTTCGATCCCAAGCTCCTCGAAATCATGGCAACTTACTCCTTCATCCGGAAACAGCTTGGCATGAACGGCAAGGATTCCGTAATTCATCTAAAAAAACTGAAGCCTTTCCCGGAAGCCCAGATCGCCGTGGGAGTATCCAGGGCAAAGGGACTGTTTCCTCCCAGCGAAAAGGAGATAGCGGAGATGAAGGCGGAGTTCGAGGCATGGGATGATGCAGCCAATTCGGACGCGAAGTACTGAGGCGAACAGATGATCGGCCCCTCGAAAGTTGAAGTATGGCGAGTTGACCTGAGCGGCACCAGAGGGCACGAGCAGGAGAAGGAGCGGCCAGCTTTGGTTTGGCGGGACCTCGACCACGTGAAGATGGCAATAATCATACCGTTCACCAGAACCGTCGAGCGGGAAAATCTCCGTTACACTCATCTTGTTACGCCAACCCGCAAAAACGGCTTGACGGACGAGAGCATCGCCTTGGTTTTCCAGATACGCGCGATAGGCAAGGAGAGGCTGGTTAAAAAAATAGGCGAGCTGGAAGAAGACGAAATTACGTCTATCGGGGCGATACTGAAGGATTTGCTGCGGTTGTAAGCGCTTTAACTCATGTGGTGGGGAAATGGCTGAATCTTCCTTCGAAAACGCAAAAGCAGAAGTCGAGAAGCTAGTCAAGAAACTCAACCACGTTAAGGAAAACGGGCTTCTTCGGAACTACAACGAGGAAAACACGAAAAAGGACTTCATAACCCCGCTTTTTCGCGTCCTCGGCTGGGACGTTGAGAACCGGGAATCGCCCGACGAGGTAACGAACGAGGACAGAATCTCCAAGGGCAGGGTGGACTACGCTTTTAGGATAAACGGAATCCCGAAGTTCTTTCTGGAAGCCAAAGCGCTAAATAAAGGCCTTGACGAGGCAAAAGACGCTTTACAGGCAATAAACTAC
>JAPLWU010000045.1 GCA_026396425.1 Microcaldota archaeon
TCACCACATATCCACGCCCTCGGCGTGGTTTATTTCGGTATCACATAGCTGCCCCGTCGGGCGTGGTTATGTGACCTCAGACTGTGTATGGGGAAGGAAAAAGTTAAAAAAGCAACTAGAGTTTTGAGAGGTAGCGGAAAGCCGAAATGGCTGCCTTGGCGCCCTCGCCGGCGGCTATTATGATTTGCTTCTCCGGAACGTCGGTGACATCGCCCGCGGCGAATATGCCAGCGACGGAAGTCTCGCACTTGCAGTTGATGACGATTTCCCCCTCCCTGTTCTTCACGATGAAGTCCGCGTAGTCGGCCGAGGGCTCGGAGCCAGTTTCAATGAACACGCCCTTCACAGGAATCTCGCGCTCCTTTCCCGCGTGCTCGATTACGATTGAGGAAACGAACTTCGCTCCCTTTATCGCCTTCGTTTTGGCCGAGTTGATTATTCGGACTTTCGGGCTTCCCTGTATTTTCTGGATTTCAGCGTGGTCGCCTTCGAGGACGTCGTTTATGTTGATTAGGTGGACTTTGGGGCAGAGGGACATGAGCTGTATTACGGCCTCGATTGCCGAGTTTCCTCCGCCTATCACGGCGACTTCCTTGCCCGCGAAGACGGGGCCGTCGCACGTCACGCAGTAGGAAACACCCTTTCCCACGTATTTCTCCTCGCCCTTGACCCCGAGGCGCCTGGGGCGCCTGCCCGTGGCGAGTATTAGTGAACGCGCGGAATAGGAGTTCTTCGCGGTGGTTGCCGAGAATCCGCCGTGCGCAATCGAAATCTCCCTGACGCGCTCCCCCTCCTTCAAGTCGACGGGGTATTTCTTAACCTGGTCGCGGAAGCGCTGCACGAGTTCTGCTCCGGCGATGAGCTCGAAGCCCATGTAGTTCTGTATCGCGGCGCTCCAGAGGGTTTGGCCTCCTATGTTTTCCGTAACCAAGGCGGTCTTTAGGCCCTTCCTCGTCGCGTATATGGCAGCAGAGAGGCCTGCCGGCCCCCCGCCTATTATTAGAACGTCGTACATGTTCAACCCCGGAGGATGATTAACAGAGGAGTATAAAATATTTTATGGAAACGAGCCCGGGGCCCGGGGATAGCTTTATATTCCTAGTTATATCAATTGATATAGGGGTATTATGTACAGAACACTGCCGTTCAAAACCAGGAACATCCTGCGCTATCCTAGACTTGATACCGTGCTCATGGTAGAGGAGGCCATAAGGAGGGCGAGCGAGTACCCGACCAAGGCCGAGCTGATGAGAAACCTGAGGAGCAGGGTCATGTACCAGACGTTCAACCTCATTCTCGATTACCTCGAATACTCCGGGAAAATCCACATAGGCAGGGATGGTCGGATAGTCTGGATTTGGGACCCTGCCGGAGCAAGGCGGGTTCTTGATAAAGGGCGGCTAGTGGTGAGATGAACGCAGGCACTAGGGCCAATTACGTTGCCTTTGCAGACGAAAGGCTTAGGAAGTCCTTCGAAAAGCTGAGAAAGGGGAAAAGCGAGGACATGCGGCTTTACGGCATCATAAACCGGGCGCTTGACGACCTGAAAGCAGATCCTTTCGTCGGGATAAAAATTCCGAAAGGTTTGTGGCCAAAGGAGTATGTAAGGCGCTACGGGGTGGACAACCTCTGGAAATACGACATGCCGGACGGATGGAGGCTCATTTATACCGTTAAGGCGACTGCGGTCGAAATTGTTTCCATAGTGCTCGAGTGGTTCAGCCACAAGGACTACGAGAGGCGTTTTGGCTATTAGCCTGCGCGTTATGGCCCCAGTATCATCGCCAGCGGGTCGCCGAAAAGCAACGTGAGCAAAAGCGAGGCGAGGATGTAGGGGAGGAATACGGGCATGTTGGCATAGACGGGATATTTCTTGAGCGGGATTTTGGCCTTTTTCATCCGTGCAAGTTCCCTTGCGGTCAGGAGTTTTTTCAGCTTATACTTCGCGACCAGTTTCGGGTTCATCTTCTCGATTGCGAGCACGTCCTCCTCCTCGATGCGCGAGAGAGGCAGCTTCTCGATTATGAACCTGTCCGTGATGTATTCC
>JAPLWU010000124.1 GCA_026396425.1 Microcaldota archaeon
GTTTGCCCAAAAATCCCGACAACAAAGTTGTCGTGGATCCTCGATAAAATTGGGATAAAAAAACAGCGCCACCTGTAATCACAACGACCAAAATTATTATGAAAATTATTAAAATTTTTAGTTTCATGTGCCCTCGGTAGGATTCGAAAAGTTGCCCGAAGGCATCGCCTCCTCCACTTCGCTATGCTCAGTGTCGTCGCGATTCGGGGAGCAGGTTCTCACCACACCAAAGTCGTATAAAAATTTGTAGGCACTTTCAGCGCCTCCAAATATTTTATGTGCCCTCGGTAGGATTCGAACCTGCATTACAAGGTCCGCAACCTTGCGTCTTATCCATTGGACCACGAGGGCTGGCGGTGGGGGTGAGATTCGAACTCACGATAACCTTTCGGCTATGGCAGTTTTCAAAACTGCTGCTTTCAACCGCTCAGCCACCCCACCTTGTTTAAAATTTAACATTAAATTAGAAAAAAATCAAATTGACTTTCAGGATTTTTATTGGTAGAGTTAAAATAAATTGGAGGAGTCGCATAACGGTATTGCAAAGGATTGCTAATCCTTGCCCCTTCGGGGGCCTGTGGGTTCGATTCCCACCTCCTCCGCCGCACATTCCAAACTGCCAAAGAACCTGAAAACAAATCGGCTCGAATCATATTTTGGAAGGGCAAAAGAAATTTTTTCATCAATTTTATAAAGTCGAAATAATTAACTCTTAATTTTAATAAATAATATGAAAAAGAAATATTTTATACTCGGATCTATTCTTCTTGTGATTTTAATTTTTGGCGCATGGCTGTTTTTCAATTTTGGAATTACTTGTTACGATGGACAAGGATCAGCAATATATCTTCCTAAAAATACATTGTTAAAAAATTTGGAATCTACTAATGCGTCTGAAATCGGGAAATATTTTATTCCTCCTACTATTTCCTCTGGTTATATCGCTAAAACATCAACTAATTCATGTGGAAAAACTATTTCCAGAGTAACTGTTGAAAACGGAAAAGAAAAGAGACTAGAGCACCCGAAAGTCGACCCGTTCTGGGAGGCCTGCTCGGGAAAGGCGCTGGCGTGATGTCATCTGACCAAAGAGTGGCAAATCTCTCTTCTTGATTCGTTTGGTGTCAGGTCACAGATTGAAGGATCTCGCTTCGTTTTTGCGACGGTGAGATAGCAGTAAGCTTGGAGTGCTTCATCGGTGATATTCCCACAAGCCGCCGAATCAAGTGTGGATTCTACAACGCGATTGTAACATTGATTCCTCTTGGTTTCATCGAGCACTTGGGCACATAGAGATGCGTCTAGTTTGGTTTTCGCGATTGAAGAGTAGCACTCGTCTTTGTAATTCTGCCCGGTTGTTTTTTCGCAGGTTGATAGGTCTTGTTTGACTCTCGCTATCCCGATGTAACACCAATTTTTTGAATTTTCACCGGTTATTATTTCGCAGAGTGAAAGGTCTTCCTTTGCGATTGCAACGTCCCGGTAGCACACATCTTGCCATGTAGCCCCGATAAGTTCGCAGATGGAGAGGTCTTTTTTTGCTGCAGCCACTTTAGCATAGCATAAATCCCTATCATATCGAGCTGGTCGCACGCCGTCTTCTATCAGGTCGCATATGGATAGATTCTGCGTTGACTCGGCAATATCGCTATAACAGTAAGGACTTTGGGAGTTGTCTTTCATCTTTCCGCAAAGTGATGAATCAAGGGTTGCTCTGCCTACTTGGCCATAACAGTAGTCCTTTGAAAAAGAACTATAACTTGAGATTTTATCGCAAAGAGACGAATCATTTTTAGCTATTCCGAGCTTTTCATAGCAGTTGTCTCGTATAGGCAGTTCCAAGCTTTCGCATTCATCGCTCTCCTGGTTTGCGGGTTGGGTCAGTATTATGTTCACTTTGCAGTCATGTTTAAGATATTCATTCTTTATATTATCGCAGAGTGAAGCATTTTTCTGGGATAAGGCAAGGGAGAGGTAGTATTCATCTTCGGCAGAAAAATTGAATAGCTCATCGGGATTTTGCCCGCCTTGGGAATCGGATCCATTGGAAAATCCGTTACCCGAATTTCCATTTTGTTTTGCCAGAGTACAACCAAATACGAGCAAAGTCAGTAAGATGGCGGCAAGAATTGGATATCTCATGGAATCACCTTAGAAAACCTGCGGTATTTGAATTCACTTTTTACCACCGGTGAGCAGCTCCTTCTCCTTTTTGTTTTTGTAGTAGGGCGCAAGGAGGCTGAATGGTGCGAATAAAATCCCGCCACCGATGAAGACGCCCCAAAGTCCGTCTTCGAACATGAAGGCAAGCACTGCGACTGATATTAGGTATAGCAAGAAAGAAGGCCCGGCGAGGATGAAAAAGAGAAGGGCGAGTACTGGCAAAACCGCCTTCAGGCTATCACTAATTTGATTGAGCGCTCCCGCCATTCCGACAGTATTATTGGACATGGGCTTGGCGTCTCCACCGACCGACGACTGGTAGAACGCTTCAATAAAGAACTGCGAAGATGCGGCAATCAGAAGGAGTATTACTCCGAATAAGATTCCTATAAACGCCAACTTTCCAAAAAGGTTCGAGGCCTTCCAAAGCCTTGCGGCGTTCTTGTTGGTTCCCTCGAGTTTTCTCGAAACATCATCGCTCCAGAACGAAATCCGCATCCAACCACCCAGGTATATTTTGTCTCCGGGTTTATAAACCTAGAAGCTCACGACCCCGGGAATTTTCGGGAAGGCGGTCGCATCGCTGATTTTTTCGAGGCCGCAGACGTAGCGGGTGAGGCGCTCCAAGCCTATGCCGAAGCCGCACGAGGGGGGAATTCCCGTCTTGAGGAGGGCGAGATATTGCGAGTAGTCGGAGGGGGATTCGCCAGATGAGGCGATTAGTTTTTTCACGCGCTCATATTCATGCTCCCTTTCCCCTCCGCTTACCGCCTCGCCGAATCCTTCTGGGTAAATCAAATCCATTGAACGCAAAATTCCGTCTTTTTCGAGGTAATAGAAACCGCGCGTGCCTTTTGGGTAATCCACAATCCAGAAGGGCTCGGAAAATTCGCGGGAGAGCGCCTCCTCGGCCTCCCATGAAAGCTCGCCGAACTCGTCGGTTGAGAAGCCGAGCGAGGAGGCGAGTTCGAGAGCTTCAGGATATGGAATTTTACGGAAGGGTGTTTTTGGGATTCCGCAAATGGCGGCCGAGAATCGCGAGGTCAGGGCCGCAATAACGCGAGATTTCGGAGCAAGCAGTGGCCAACATGCCCTCGCCCAGTTCCATTATTTCCTCACACGTTGCGTGCGCGGCCTCCAAGTCGACCTGCACGAATTCGGCAAGATGGCGGTGCGAGGTGGAGGAGCAGGGCGGCTCGAGCCGCACGCAAGGCGAGAAAGAATAGATGCGGTCGAAGCCCGTGAGCGCGGCCTGCTTGTAGAGAATCATGCTGCTCATTATGCAGAAGCGCGAGCCGTAGTAATCGAAAGTGGCGCGGCCCGCCCCCCTTATTCCCGGGTCGGTGGACGGGCCTATTATGGGCGGGCGAAGCTCGAGGAATTCCCTCGAATCGAGGTAACCCCGCAGGGAGCGCATGAGGGCGTGCTGTATCCGCAAGGTCGCCTTGCCCTTTTCAGTTTTGAAGCATTTCATTTCAACACCATGATGGGTTGGATTGCTTGAGGGATATTAATTTTTGCCGAAAAAAGCTGGAAAAAAGACGAAAAAAGCGAATGTTTATAAATAAATCCCGACAAATTGCTATCATGGTCGACGATAAGGACAGGCGCATTCTTGAGGAATTGGCAAAAGACGGCAGGGATTCGACCGTGAACATAGCCAGGAGGATAGGGCTGCCGAGGGCGACCGTGCACGAGAGGATTAGGAGGATGGCCGAGAAGGGAGTCATAAAACGCTTCACTGTCGTGCCCGATTACTCGAAGACGGGCGAGGGCTCGGCCGCGTTCATACTCGTCGAGTATTCGCCGAGCAAGGTGACGCAGAGGGACCTGGCGACGAAGATGGCCGGAATGAAGGGAGTCTACGAGGTGCACCTGCTCGCGGGCGAGTGGGATATGCTGCTGAAGGGGAGGGGCGAGTCGCTGGAGTCCATCGGCCGCCTTGTGATTGACAGGCTCAGGGGCCTGGAGGGCGTCGGCAGGACCGTGACTCTTGCGTGCTTCGAGAACGTGAAGGAATAGGCGCCGGTATGGCGGAGTTCGAAAGGTTGGAAGAATGGCGGGCTCGAATGGTTCGGGAACGTGAAGGAGTGAACGATGATTGTTAGGGAGCGAGTGAGGGGATATTATGGCATGGATTAACTCGAACAGGTATCTCGCGTGCATAGTCGCGGGAATGATAATATCGACCGGGATAGCGGTCCTGCTGCGCCTCGGCGGCGCGCAGCAGTCGGTCTACAGCGTGATTGCACTGCTGGGGTTCGTGATATTCTCCTTCTTCCTTTACAGGATGAAAACGGTCGAAAAGGTGATGCTGTACGCGCTCATGACCATGGCGGTCGAGGCGCTTGCGTTCCCGTTCTTCGTCTACATAGGGATAAAGAACAAGATGATAGCGAACATATCCTTCGTCGTATACCTCGCGAACGGGCTGGGGATAGAGCAGACCTCGGCCGCGGTGCTGGCAGTGTCGGCGGGGATGGCAGTGGGCGTGGCCGGGCTCGCGTTACTTGCGACTTATTTCATGAGCAGGAGGGCGTAGATGGGCGGCTACAAGTTCCTCGAGCATACGGCAGACGTCCTGTTTGAGGCCGAGGGCAAGGACCTTCGCGAGGCGGTCGAGGCCGCCGCCTCGGCAATGTTCTCGGTCATCGCCAATGGCGGGAAGGTTGGAACGAAGGCGAGCTTCACCATTGTGGAGGAGGCCCCGAACCTGGAGGAGCTCGTGGTGTTCACGCTTTCGAGGCTGCTTTCCGAGTCGGAAACGAGGGAGATTGCGCTCGCAAAATTCGAAGTGAGGAAGCTGGCGCGCGGGAAGAGCTTCTCTCTCGAAGGCAAGGCGTACGGGGAGAAGGGGAAAAGGCCAAAGGTCTGCGTGAAAGCGGTCACGCACCACGAGGCAAGGGTGGAGGAGTCGCCGGCCGGAGTAAAGATAAGAATCCTGCTCGATGTTTAGGGCAATGTTTTTATAGTGCAGAAGCAATAGAGAAGAAACGGAGCGATTGTATGCGAGCGGACAAAATACTTGCGGTATTTTTAATTTTGGCGGTCTTCTCGCTCGTCGTTTCGGCGGACTGGGTGGAGTGGCTCAAGGTCAAAGTCGTAGACGCGACCTACAAGCCCGCGCCTGATGTCGAAGTCGTGGTCAATTACCAGAAGAACGACTATTACAAGAGGGATGCGACCGAGAAGGGATTCACGGACAGGAACGGGGAATATGCCGTGCTCCTTAGGAACGTCGTTCCCGAGCTTTACGAGGACGAGTTCTACTCCATAAAGGTAAATCCGGCTTACGAGAGCGTAAACGAGACCCGGGCGCGCTTCGGCGACAACAGGATAAGCGGCGCGCACGTGGAGATATTCACGCTTACGACGGTTCTTAACGACCTGCGGGTGAACCTCACGGACCAGAAGGGCCAGAGGCTCGCCGGCGCGGAGATTATGGCCACGCCGCCAGGATACACGAGGATTACTGACGACAAGGGAGCCGTCCTGTTCCGGCTTCCGTCCGGCCAGTATTCAATCACGGCAACCTACGGGAATTTCGAAACTGAGTCGAGCCTGGCCCTCAGCGCGGACACCTGGGTGGAGATGTCGGTTTTCATCTACAACGCGACCGTGAGCGTTTTCGTGCTTGACGAGAAGGGGGTGCCGTTCTCCAACGCGACCGTGACTTTCGAGTGCCCGGGCTCCAACCCGTGCATTGGGGACCAGACCAAGGTCCATGTGATAACTGGGGACGACGGCGCGGCAGTCGTCAGGGAAGTGCTCGCCAACGAGACAAACGTGACCGTTAATTACGGCGGGATTACGAGGAGCAGGAGAGTTTTACTAGGCAAGGTGGACGAGGTCAGGGAGGTCTTTGTCCTCCCGAGGGAGCCGCTGGTCGTCGGCAACATTTCCATATCCTCTTCGCCGGAGCCATGCGCGGTAACGGTGACCGCAGATTTAAATGACGAGAGGGACCCGAAGGCCAACATAAGCGCCTCGCTCATGTACTCAATCGACGGAGGCGAGTGGCTCGTAGCGCTGAATACGCTTGCGAACTCCACTTACATTTTCGAAATCTCGAACTGCACGCCGCCCTTCGGCATGAATTACAGCATATCCGCGAAGGACGAGTTCGGCTCGCACCAGACGCCAAAGTTCGAGTTCTTCATGGCCGCGCCTTTTTTGCCAATAGTAGTGGACGGCGGAGGGCAAAACGCCACTGACGATGGGGAGCCGTGGTGGGCAGCTTTCAACATACCCGTCGACTTTAACGTAGTGAACGCACTGTTCATGATTCTCGGCTCGATAATACTGCTCAGCTTCGTCATCATAACCACCTTCATATATCGGGACAGGATTGGAGGCCTGTTCACCTTCATATACCGGGACAGGATTGGAGGCCTGTTCCGCGGGAACATATTCCACAGGCTAAGAAGGAAGGTGCAGACTGCCGAGGAGGAGTATTTGCGGGAGAAGGAGAGCATGGGCGGCGCGAGGCGGGAGAAGGACGGCAGAAGGCCCAGCGAACTCCCGGACGATGAACTGGAGAGGAGGATCGAGGAGGCAAAACTCCGGGCAGCTAAAACAACCGGAGAGGCCAAGAGGGAGGAGCAGGCAAAGGCGGCTCCTGCGGGAGCAACTCCGCAGAAACCCGAGGCGAGACAGGCACAGCCGCAAGCACCTCAACAGGCAAGGCCACCGGAGCAGCCCGAGCAACAGGCAAGCCCGCCGGCGCAACAGCCGAGGCAGTCTACGCCGCCATCACAACAGCCCCAACCTTCGAGGAAGGGCAGTAGCTGGCGAAATGAGGTTCGGGGGAGGGGAACGATACTGGCTGATTCTGAAGGGGATGAGAAGAAGGAATAGAGGGAGCAGGCTGATTCTGAAGAGGTAGAGATGAGGGAAGAGGGGCAGTAGCGGGCAAAGCGAGTTTCGAAAAAGAGTTATTAGGAATTATTTAATGTTTATTTCAGGCGCATGGAATCGAGGTTCATGGGCGCCCTCGCATCAATGCGCGAGATGCGCGAGATTGAGTGGGCCAAGTCCTCGCATTTCGAGCCGTCGCCGTGGAGCGTGAAGACACGCTCAGGCGTGGGCTTTATGTTCTTTATGAAATTGATGAGCTGGTGCCTGTCGCTGTGGCCGCTGAAGCCCTCGACCGTGTCGATTGTCATGGCCCTCTTGATGGACTGGAGCTTGCCGTCGTCCCCGAGAATCGGTATTTCCTTGTTGCCCTGCTGCACCTTCCTGCCGAGCGAGAGCGCCGACTGGTAGCCCACGAAAACGAGCTTGTTCTTCGGCTCCGGGGCCATTCTCTTCAGGTAATCGACCGCAGGCCCCCCGGAAAGCATGCCCGACGGCGCGAGTATGACGCAAGGCTCGCCGTCGACTATGCCGCTCCTGTCGTGCGTCTTGACGGTTTCGAATATCTTCGACTCGAACGGGCTGTTGTTCGAGAGTATCCTCCTCTGGATGTTGGCGCGCAGATATTCTGGGTATGCCGTGTGGATTGCCGAGGCCTCGAGAATCATCCCATCAATGTAGACCGGGAAGTTGAAGTCAGGATGCGTTTGGGCATATTCCTCGAGCACGAGCATGATTTCCTGCGAGCGGCCCACCGAGAAGACGGGTATGAGAACCTTGCCCTTCTCCTCGCTCACGGTCTTCATTATGGTCGCCATGAGGCGCCTGTCCGCCTCCTGCCTCTGGACCATGATGTCCTCGCGCCCGCCGTATGTGCTCTCGATGAAGAGCGTCTCGACGCGCGGGAAAATCACGTCCGCCGGCGAGAAGAGGCGGGTGAAGCCGAACTTCATGTCGCCGGTGACAACGAGGTTGTGGAGACCCTCGCCTATGTGAAGATGAATCTGGGACGAGCCGAGTATGTGGCCCGCATTGTGGAAAGTGAGCTTCGTCTCGGGAGTGATGTCGGTAACCTCGCCGTAGTCGCGAACGACAATGCGCGAGAGCATCTTCCGTATGTGCTTCTTGTCATAAGGCGGGGTAACGCCCGACTTGCTCACCACGTCTACGTAATCGAAGAGCAGAAGCATCATCAAATCGCGCGTGGGCGGGGTGCAGTAGATTGGCCCGTCATAGCCGTACTTGTAGAGGTACGGGATGAAGCCGGCGTGGTCAAGGTGGGCGTGCGTCACCAGAACGCCGTCGAGCTCGTCAAGCGCGAGGTTCATGGCATTGAGGTATGGGTACGCCTTGGCCGGGTCGTTGGTCTCGGCATTGACGCCGCAGTCGATAAGCAGCTTGTTGTTCGGGGTCTGGATGAGAAGGCTCATCCTGCCCACTTCCCTGAAGCCGCCGAGCGCGGTCATCTTCACCCAGTCGCTCTTGGTCGTGGGCGAGCAGATTTTCTTCCCGAGCGCGCTGAGGAACTTCTTCCTCTTGTCCGCCTCCTTGACCATTGACGTGCGAATTCCCGCAATCGTGGCGGAAGGCATGGTCGGGGTGCGGAGGATTTTGGGTGCCCATCCGGTCTTGAGTATTATGGACTTGAGGGTCGAACCGCCCTTGCCTATCACGAGGCCGGGCTTGAGCGCCTCTATAATGACCTCGCAGAAATCAGGAACGAACGTTACGGACTGCACGCCGGCTTCCGGGACGACTATCTCTCCGACGGCTTTCCTTGCCTCCTCGGCAGGCATGAGCGACGCCGGGTCGCTCCTTATCAGCACCCTCTTCTTGAGTACCCCCGCTATCTTGCGGATGAGGTTGTCGTCCGAGTAGAAGGCCGAGATGTTCTTCAGGTAGATTATGACGTCCGGGCCCTCGAACTCCACTTTCGAGAGCTGGCACTCGGCAGGGAGAATCTCCGCAACCTTCTTGTCTATTCCGTTTGTTGTGGTTGTCAAAACAAGCCCTCGCTGTAAAGGATGTTACTTCGCTCGATAAGCATATTTAACGAATGAACAAACTACTCGCCTGATGCCGGATTATTTTTGCCTATGGCTCTATGCCCATGCGCTTCGTTCCTGATTGCTTGCCTCGTCCCTAATGGCCCTGCGCTATCAGCTTCTTTATCTCTTCCTTGCCGTACTTCTTTACCCCGTCCTTGTCGATTACCATGAGGTCGATTCCCTCGCCCGTGGCCGCATCCCTCTTCATTGCGACCGTGAGGGCGCGGAGCGCAATCTTTATGTTCTCCTTTATCGGCTTGTC
>JAPLWU010000074.1 GCA_026396425.1 Microcaldota archaeon
TTTCAGTCAGGAGGGATTCGAGGGGGAGGGGCTTCGGGAGCAGAATCCTTGCGGCGTGGATGAGGGGCAAAAAGAAAGTGCTGAACGAGGTTGCGAAGCCTTCGGGGCGCAAGGATGCCCTGAAGAGGATACGGTTCTACAAGAGGATGGACTTCAAGCTCAATCGTTACGATTATGTGCAGCCGCCATACGGGAGAGGCAAGAAGGCGGTCCCGCTCTATATAATGAGCTACCCGCAAAAGCTTGGCAGGAAGGAGTTTTTGAAAGCGAGGAGGATAATCCACCGGATTGTTTACGGAGTTGAAACGCCATTTGCGGGATGACCGTTCTTCCCCATCACGTATTTTCCTATGCAGCCCTTCATGTTCAATGCCAGCAGGCCGTCTTTCTCGAGGAAAAGTATGTTGCCTTTTGCGCCGATGACTCTTCCGGCCAGTTGGTTCGTGAGCGAGGGCATGCAATTTAGTTTTGGGTAGTTCGGGGAGAGGTCGACAATTTCGCTGGGCTCGAGCGATGGAAACTTGGCGAGCCTGGCAACCGCCGCTTCGAGCGCCAGTTTTGATTTTTGCGGCGTTTCCCTAAGCAGACTGATTTTCATCGAAGTGGTGAGCGCGGTTTTGAACCCGAAATGCCATGCGAGAAGCGATTCCGTCTGGCGCGCCTCCATGCCGCTTTTCGATTCGGCGACTACCACCGCGCAGTCGGCGCCCTGCTCGAGCCAGCGTTTGGGGTATCTCTCCTTCCCGCTCACGCCAACCTTGACAATCCCGCCGAATGAGGCGAGGTAGACGATGTGGGGGGTTCGCATGCATTCGCTGAAATTCTGCTCAACAACGCATTCGCCCGTGCAGCGCGCGCACGTCAGCTCCTTCGAGCGGCAGGAGGCGCACTGCGTCCCGCGAGAAATTTTCTGCTCCGGGCACGGGAATACGCCAAAAGGGGATGAGAATCCGATGCAATAGCGGGAAGTGCTCAAATCAAAATCGATATCGCCCTCGAGGACGAGGGAGGAGGCGTGGATGGGCGGGAGGGAGAACGTTGATGAGGGAGCGAGGTTGTGGGCGTCGCGAATCACCATTCTCGGTTTATCGTGCGAGTAGAAGCCGATTATGTGGAGCATGGTGGGGCCTTGGTAGTTGGGATGGAAGCTTTTTTCGGTGGGGAAGCTTTCCGCTGAATTTCGGTCTATCGAATGGGTTCTCGCCCTTCATCCGACTTTTCTTTTTTTATCCCGCCGTCCCATCAGCTCAGATTCCCTGCGACTCTGCACATCGTGCAGTACGTCGAAAATGTCCACCGTGGGTTTTTCTTCGGTCCATGTGGCGCCCGGGATTCCCTCTTTTTTTAATATCTCTTCGACTGCCTGGCGGCGTTTTTTTGTGGTGTATACTATGAGCACGGATGTGCCGAAAAACTCGTCTCCTGGCGGATTCTCTCTTATAGGATGCTTCATGCCCATGATTTCATTTCTCCGGACATACGGCTTGAGCTTCTCCGCGTATTTGCGAACCGTCTCAAGCGGTGCACGAATGACGAACTTTCCCTGCGGTTCTGGCGAAGCCATCTGAAGAGGTCCCCAGTATTGATACTCCCGCCAGTAGTTGCGCGAGTTAAACTCTTTCATCTCGCCAAACCGAGTCAGAGAAATAGAGCTCAGTTTTTTCTTTGTGCGAGCAACAACGGACATATGAAATAATTTACGTTTCCAGCTTAATAAACATTGGCAATGATGGACAGTGGGTTAGCGCCTGTCGATTATATCCTCGGCATCCGCACCCGTGCCGATTATCTTCGCCGGGACGTGCAGTTCCGCCTCAATCTCCTCTACGAACTTTCTCGCCTCGTCGGTGAGTTGCGAATACTTTTTGGCATGCGCACAAGACGGGAACCGCACATCCAGCTTTGTCAGCGCAATAATGCTCGCGCTGTTTATCATCGCGGCATAGCGCAAATCGTCGAAGTGCAGCTTGTCCGAGACGCGCCTCGGCCTTCCTGTGACGGTTCCATACTCGGCGAAGCCCAGCTCCTTCGCTTTCTCAGGAGGAAGCTCGAACTTGAAGGGCCCGTTGCCAACGCGGGTGGTGTATGCTTTCACCACCATTATTACATCACGGATGTTCTTGGGACCGACGCCTACATCGGCGGCCATCGTTGACGCGCTCGTATCCTTCGAGGTCACGAACGGATAGGTCCCGTAGAGAAGCGAGAGCATGAAGCCCTGCGTTCCCTCGATGAGCGCCTTCTTCGCGGCGTTGACTTCTGTTGGAACATCGCACAAATATTGGGCGAGTTCGGGAATTTCGGAAACGAGCTTGGCCGTTCTGTTAACCCTGTCCATGTTTGCCGGCCCGCAACCGGTCTTGGTCGTTCCTATCTTCTCGGAGTTGGCGCCGCCATCCTGCTTTATGTGCTCATCTGTTATGGCGGTGCAGCGCCTGTCGACTCCCACGCGCTTCTGTATGTCAAGCTCCGTCACCTCGCGCAGGAATACGCTCGGGCTCACGAGAACGCCCGCGCCTACGAGCAGGCGCGCCTTGTCGTAAACAAATCCCGATGGCACTTGGCGCAGCGAATACTGCCTCCCCTTGTAAAATACTTGGTGGCCCGCATTCGGGCCCACGCCGGAGCGCGCAATCACTTCGGGCTGGTCGTTCAGCGCGAGGTATGAGATTACCTTGCCTTTCCCCTCGTCCCCGAACTGGCCCCCGACTACGATGTCGCAAATCATGAAAAAACCTCCGCAGTCCTATCGCCCGAAAAGGAATGTGAACTACCACCAGACTAATCTGGCGGTATCCTCTTTCACAGACGAAACCCTTGTTTCATCTCCGGAAGCGTTACTTTCCGCAGTTCCTGCGGTAGCTCTTTTGAGTATATTTCTTGCAGCATTTATATCTCTATCGACGAAGAGCCCGCAGAAAGGGCACGTGTGCATTCTTTCCGAAAGCGCTTTTTCCACAACCGCGCCGCAAGAGCTGCATTCCTTCGTCGTTCCTTCAGGGCTTACGAACTCAACCTTGCAACCAGCTCCTTCCGCCTTGTATGCAAGCATGTCCGCAAACTTTCTCCAGCCAGCGTCATGGATTGATTTTCCAAAATTGCCTTCCGCCATCTCCTTGCTCCGCAGATTCTCCAACGCAATGAGGGAATAGGCATTTACAAGCTCGCTTGAAAGCTTGTGGAGGAAATCGCTTCTGCAGTTGGCAATTTTCTCATGGACTCTTGCAACTTTCAATTTCGCTTTTTTCCTGTTCCTGCTGCCCTTCTCGCACCTTGAGAGGCGCCTTTGGCTTGAGGCGAGGCGCTCCTCGTGCTTCCTGAAATGCCGCGGGTTCTTGATTATTTTTCCGTCAGAAAGGGCTGCAAAGTTTGTCAGGCCCAAATCGATGCCTATCTTTTCTCCACAGTTTTTCTTCTGCTGCTCTTTATCTTCCCGAACGCAGAAGATTGCAAACCATTTTCCGGAGGATTCCCTTTTTAGAGTTAGGGTTTTTATTTTTCCTTTTATTTCCCTGTGTTGTTTAATTGAAAGTCCCCCGAACGGGGTGACCCTTAGTCTCTTCCCAAGGGAAAAGCCGGATTGTGGGTAATAAAGGCTCTTCATCCTGTCAGGGGACTTGAAGCGAGGAAAGCCGCACTCCTTTCCCTGCTTTTTCAGTTTGACCATGCGCCATAGCGCGTTATAGAGTCTGTGGGAGAGCGTCTGGGCGACTTGGGAGTGCAGTCCCGAATTTTTCACCATTTTTTGCATTTCCACTTTTGAAAGGAATCTTCCTTCTTCATTGTATTTCTTCTTGTTGGTTTCAAGCAAGCTGTTCCAGAGATCTTTTGAAACCCAGAGGTGGAAGTTAAGGGTTTTCTCCTGCGCTTTTGAAGGGTAGAGCCTGAACTTGTAAGCCCGCATGGCGTTATAAACCACGGGGCGTATAAAAAGCTAAGAAAGGGGTAAGTTTCCGGTGAGTTCGCTGTATATGCCCATTAAAAAGGGCGAGTTGACGTCGGCATATTCTTAACGTTTGCCATGCGAGATTATTTCGTGCTGCCTAAGTTCGGAATAAAACTGGTGGCCTCAAGAACGGGCCAGATTACTCTGCGGGAGGCTGAGAAGAGCGACCTTAGGGAACTAAATGAAATAGTGAACGAAACAGGGGTGAATCGATTTCTAATAAAGAAAGCTCCTGTTTCTATGAAAAGCACTCGGGATAATTTACGAAAGGTTAGAAGGGAGGGGATTCCTTGGATAGTCTGCGTTCATGAAGGCGGAGTAATCGGCGCAATGGATTTCCGCCAAGAGACTGGGAGGAAGTCGCACGTATGCGGTTTTGGAATGGCCTTCTCGAAGAGAGTTCACGGAAGGGGCTTGGCCGAGGCGACTGCCAACGCTTGCTTCGCCTGGCTTAAGAAGAACGGGATTGAAAAGATTGTCGCCGAAACCGATGAGGATAACTTGAGGGCGAGGGGCTTCTACAAGAAACTTGGCTTCTCGGAAAGGTGCATCCTGAAAAAGAACGTGAAGAGGGGGAAGCGATACGTCGGAACGGTAATAATAGAGAAGTTTCTTTGAGAAGGGTGGTTCCATGATGATTCCGGAAATTTTGAAAAAACTGAAGCGCGGGCCGCAGGTCATTCTGCCGAAGGATGCCGGCATTATCGTCGCGTTTACCGGAGTTGGAAAGAAGAGCATAGTTGTCGATGCGGGGGCTGGCAGTGGATGGCTCGCGGTTTTTTTGGGGAATATTTGCAAGAAAGTCGTCAGCTATGAACGGCGCGAGGATTTCGCGAAACTGGCCCGCGAAAACGTGAAACGGGCGGAATTGCGAAACGTGAAAATAAAGGAAAATGACGTTTTCGAGGGAATTGACGAGAGAGAAGTGGATTTGGTAACTCTTGACATGGGCGACTCGCATTTGGCAGTTCCGCACGCCTACGCCGCGCTGAAAACCGGAGGCCATGTTTTCGGCTACCTCCCGCACGCCGAGCAGGTAACGAGGTTCAAAACAGAATGCGAGCGCGTCGGCTTCCGGGAAATACGCACATTCGAATGCATTGTCCGCGAAATGCTCGTGCGCGAGAGCGGGTTCAGGCCCGACACGACCGGGCTATGGCACACCGCCTACCTCGTTTTCGCGAGAAAATAAGAAGTGAGCGCATGCCCGAAACCGGAACGAACGCAATAACTATAAGAATAAAACGGGAGGCGCTTGAATTCGCGCTCCATGCGGCCAGGAATACTTATCCAGAGGAGTTCATAGGCCTGCTCCGGAAGAATACGCAGGGCGAGATAAGCGAGATTCTCGTAATCCCGAGGAGCACCTACGGAAGGGGGTTCTCGAGCATCGATTTGACGATGATTCCCTACACCTCGAACCACTGCGGGAGCGTGCACTCGCACCCTTCGCGCGCAGGGAGGCCCTCGAGGGGCGACCTCCTGTCCTTCTCGCATTTCGGGAGCATCAACCTGATTGTCTTCTACCCGTTCACGCAGAATGACGTGGCGGCTTACGATTCTGAAGGGAAAAAACTGGAATTCGAGGTAGTTGAATAGACAAAAAGAGGAGTCAATGACCGCGGGCTAAAGCCCGCGGCTTGCCGAGGCGATTTAGGCGGGTGCGCTCTTTGAATGGCAGTTGCGACCGCGCACCCGCGGTCATTGTGGAACTGTTCGAAAACGAAAAAAACTCGAGTTCGAAGTCGTTGATTTGATAATTTGATAGTTAGTTATGCGCTCCTGCTTCCCCGTGCCTCGCCTCACCTATGGCCTCGCGGAGGCAGCGGTCGAAGTCTTTGATGTCGTGGAGCAGCTCGAGCCTCGCGAGGGCCGCGCGCTCGAGAAGAAGCGCCCTGTCCCGCTTTCCAGGCGGGATTCCTGCGAGCAGCTCCTCGCGGAGTCGCATGAGCCCGAGCCCGCTTGATGCGACGAATGCCTCGCGGTTTGAGAACGCCATCGGCTTCCCCTCGGTGGCCCCGACATAAGCCGCGGAAAGCCTCTGCTCCAGCCACGCCCGGTTTTGGTCGGCTTCTCTCTCAAGTATCCTTCCTATCGTTTCCCTTGCGTCGAGGGGAAGCTCCTCATCGAAAATTTTGTTGCGGAACCTGAACTCGTTCTTCTCGCCGAATTTTAGGAGCAGCAGGTTCGAGGCGCAGGCGTTCAGCGCTGCCTCCCCGTTTTTCGTACGGCTTATCTCGCCGACGAGCTTCGTGTACTGTCTCCTCGAGAGAACGGGCGAGCGCGATTTGCCCGGGAAAGGCACCCTATTCCACAGCCTCTTTCCGGTTCTGGAAAAATACGGCTTGCTGCGCGCGAACTCCTCGTTGGAAACGAGAAGACTGGTGAAATGGCCGATATTCTGGTCGCTTAAGTGCTGCGCGTATCGCCTCAGCGCCGACCTCACGTCATTGGGACGGGGAGTTCCGGAGAAGCGGACGCTCTTGTTTCTGAATGGGCTCGAGATGAAGCCTATTACCTGCCTTGGCGTCGCGCCAGACGCGAATCCCCCCCAGCCAAGCCCTTCGGCGCACGTCTTCCGGACTTCGGGCGAACTTGATTTTAGGCCTTCCCTCAGCTTCCCGTAGGCCCCATACCTCATCCGCACGCGCCTGAACCAGGAGAGGAATGAGTGCGAAGTTATGTCGTATATCAACGGGATGCCGGGGAAGCCGCCCGAGGAGCCGGCATTTTTCGGCAGGAAGGTCTTCTCGAATATCTCCGCCATCGGCTTCGCCCGCTCCTTTTCGCCGAGCGCTGAGGCTTCCTTGTAGATCTTGAGCACCGTGTCATGGTCCTGGCGCACGTAGCTGCCTGCCCCCTTGAAGCCGTGGCGCTTCCAGTCGCCGGTGACGCTGACTTGGGACCTCCAGTCGAAAGCATCGCTGAAGGGGAAAAATCTAAGCGGCCACGATTTGGGGTCGCGGTCGTAGAGGCTGCTGACGAGCGTTTGCGTGTGCATGAGCTGCACATTCGCGAGTATGGACGAGAGGAGCGAGGACCTGAGCGAATCCTGGAGCTGGCGCGACTCCTCGATTAGGGCGAAAACCTGCTTCCTATCGTAAACCCTCATGGCAGGGCCGTATTCGAAGCGGAACATGGAATCCGCGAGGGCTCCGAGTAGGGCCGAGGCGCCCTCGTTAGCGAGGGAATGGACTCCGAGGCGGGCTGAGGCGCCCTCGTTAGCGAGGGAATTGATATCTGAGAAGAACAGCGAAACGGCCGAGCGGAATTTCTTCTCATCCCTGAGTTTCGGGATTATGGCAGTCATTGCGGAAAGCTTCTCCTCGGACGGGAGGAAACCTGAAACGACTGCCATCGCATGCTCGGCGAACTTGTAATCTGAATGCGAGTTCTCCGCCCTTTGGGGCACCCACCTTTCGAGCCTGTTGCCCGCGACCGCGCAAATGAAAGAATCGAGCTCCTTTTTTGGGATTCCTGAGGCCTCAAGCTCGGATTCAAAATCGAACCTGCTGGCAAGCGACTCGAACTCCTCTCCGGTGAAGTCGAAATTGGCGAGGAGCCGTATGGCGAGCCCGCGGTTTTCCGGGAATACCGCAACGGCCGCATCGAGGAGCAGCTGGCGGTCCTCCTTGGCGTACATCATGGCAACGTCGAGTATGGAGAACTGGAACTCGCCCGAGCCGAGAAGCCTGGCGATGGCTTCAATCCTGTTCTTTACGTCCGTGCCGTTCAGTACGCCGGCCAGTAGCGGGCGCATGCCGTTAATCGAGGATTCGAAAATATTCCTCGCCTCGCTTTCCGCTGGTGATGCCCGCATGAGCTCCATCTGCTCCTCCACGAGCCGGATTTTCTTGGAAAGCGCGTTTTCCACGTAAAGCGGGTTTTCGGCGGAAGGCTCGTTTTCCACGTAGGCGTGGAGGGCGGAGAGCCTCTGCCAGAGCTGGGGCGAGGGGGTGACACAAATCCGCAGCAACTCCTGCTCGGGAACCCCGCCTCCTGCTCCGGGGTTAGCCGCCTTGATTGCATTCGCGAGCCCATGCACTATCTTCCGCGAGCCATCCTCCATCTGCTGCGAGAACGACGGGGAGTCGTTCATGAAATAGCAGTCGAGAAGCTCCAGCAGCTCCTCCCTGCCCTTATTCGTGAAGCCGTTGAGAAGGAACTCGAGGGCGAACGGCGAAGGGCTCCTGGATTTTTTGTCCTGCTCCCAGTAGTCGGTGAGCATGCGCCTCAGCTTTAAGTAGGTGGAGCCCTTGCCGAGGAACCTGGTGCTGAGGTTCGCCGAGTCAGGCGCCAACCGGGTGCGGGAGCCGGCAATCGTTTCCGCTGCCGGAACCACGTGCAACGGGACTTGGCCCGCCGTAAGCCTAGCCGTGTTCGCTCCGGAAGTTGCCTGCCCTCCGTGTTGCACGGGCCTTTTGCGGTGCATATGACCATAATTATGGCCTTTCCTGAATAAAAAGCATGCGGGGAGAGAGATTTCCACAGAAGGGGACTGTGCCCCTTTCCAACCCGCCGTCGGTTTTCTTTTGGGGTTGGTCCAGACCTTTTCTTTCGCAAAGAAAAGGGATGGACTTTGAACTCTCGAAGGCCCTGAGGCCATGGGATCTTAAGTCCCACCCTTTTTCCGGGCTCAGGCATCCCCGCGGGAAACGTTATGCCCTGCGGGATATAAGAAACATTCGCTAAACGAAAAAAATAAAATCAAAAACAAGACCGTGCGCAATTTGCGCTCCAATTTTCGCTCGGCGAAAATGGGCATCTTCGGGCTTCGCCCGAAGCTTGTCGGAGCAAATGCGCATTTTTGCCAGCGGGCAAAAATTGCGGCCTCGAGGCCGCAAATCGCCCGAGCGGCTTCCCGAGAAGCCGCGAATTTTATTTTTTTCTTTTTTATCCGTACATTGGACCGAGGCTCTGCACAACCTGGTAGTGCGTGTGAGCCGTCTTGGCGTTCTGCATCATCTGCTGTATCTTGCCCTCGATTGCCTTGGACTCGCTTATGAGCTCGCACGTATCCAAATCGAGTTTGAGAATCTCCTTGAGCTTGTCGAGCACGACCGCGGCTGCGAGCGGGTCCATGAGCTCCGGCCTGGCCTGCGAAAGGAGCGAAACTGCGGGAAAGCCGACTGAAGCGCATTCTGCGAGCAGGACCCCGCTGACGCCCGTGGTTGCGCCTTCCTTTATCATTCGCACGTTGTGGGACTTGATGAGCTTCTGCATCTCCGGAGTTGAAGCAATGCCGAAGACCTCCTTCTCGCCCTCCTCA
>JAPLWU010000018.1 GCA_026396425.1 Microcaldota archaeon
GCTCGCGACGCTCGCCCTCATGGAGATGTTCAACGTTTTCAACTCGCGCTCTCTCGAGTTCTCGGCTTTCAGGTCGGCCCTCATACCCAACAAGTGGCTGTTCATGGGCCTCGCTGCTTCCGTTACGATGCTCATGGCAGTGATATATTGGGCTCCCCTGCAGGAGCTGTTCCAAACAGTGCCCCTTGCCGGGGGTGAGCTGCTCACCGCCTTCGGGCTCGGCTCCTCCATATTGCTGTTCGGAGAGGCGAGGAAGGCGCTCTGGCCGAGGTTAAGGGATTTCGTCAGGTCGGCTTCGATGACGCGCAGGCCCAAGCCCATACTCGCGAGGTATAAGAAAGAGAAGGACGAGAAATAGCTGAGAACGGGGAGAACTCGGATTAGGCCGTTTGCCCGAACCCGGATTAGCTCCATTTGCCTTTGCCCTCATGCCGTCTGCCCTGGCTACCGTTTTGTAAACATACGGCGCATTTCCTAGGAAATTTCTGTGCGGCAGGATGGGTTTTTAAACTCTCTGAAAGAATACTTTTTACGGGGGTGGTGCGGGATGAAAAAACTATTTGTAGCGGTATTATTTGGATTTGCCCTATTTTTGTTAGGCTGTGCCCAACTGCAATCGCAAACGCAGTACATATGCGCAGACGGAAAAACTATTGTTGCAAGTCCTTCGCTTTGTCCAGCGGCTGCCCCAGAAGCGCCGGCAACGCCGACTGCGGCCGCTCCGGCGATTACGCTTGACACGGAGCTTGAAATGTGCTCGGGAATGCCCGAAATGCAGCAGACATCGCTTGAAGAAATGTGCATAATGGGTTTGGCAGGCAAGCATGAGAATGCTTCCTTGTGCAAGAGGTTGAGCTACAATACCAAGATGCAGTGCTACTTGGTAATTGCAACGGTAACAAACGATGCGGATGTGTGCGCAGAAGCCGGTTCAGACAAAAACAACTGCTATCAGCAATACGCAAGCAACACGGGCGATGCGTCTGTTTGCGACAAAATCACGGACGTTAATAACAAGGACAGCTGCTATTCAAACATTGCATCCCAGGGGGGCGATGCGACGCTGTGCGATAAGATAAAGTCCGTGGGCCAAAAAAACAGCTGCTATTGGAGCATTGCAATGCGTTTGCAAGATGTGACGTATTGTAACGAGATAACGGATAGCAATCAAAAGCAAAACTGCCTGCAGAATCTGCAGTCGCAATCGCAGCCTGCGCAACCCATAAAACCTTAAACTGGTTGTCAGTCCGTCCGTCATTCCCGCGCCTTGCCGGAACCCTTGGATAGCGAGACTCGAACACCGCCCGAACCTCTCGTGATTGACACGTCCATGCCGGAGGCGCCGAAGAACTCGCGCAGCTGCTCGTAGGTGTATTTGCCTATCGAGTCGGGCATCTTCTTGTCCTCGGCCAGCTTCTCCTCCTTGTGCTTTATGTCCGAGGAGGACATGACGGCCGAGCGGATGGAGAGGTGGTCGGGAGGCAGCGCGGATTCGAATATGTTGTCGAGGCTGAGGTCAACCGCGCATTCCCCCTGGTATATGAAAGGCAAAACGTCCCCGAATTCGGAAACGAGCGAGGAAACGACCATGTCCGTTTGATTTTTTCCGCCACCGACGATGAATTCCCCGCCGCCGATGTAGCCCAGGAACCCCCTGTCGCTGCTCCACTCTATCACCTTGTCCTGCAGAATCTGCGAGACCAGGCGCACGACAGTGCCGGCCTGCTCCTGTCCGTAGGTCCTGCCGAAAGAGTCGAGATTCGCGACCGCTATTTTGTTGACCTCGAAATCGTCGGTCTTTATCCCCTCGCCGATTTCCCTGCCGAGGCGCTTGTAGTCAGGCAGCTCGACGAGGGCGTCGAACTTCCTCCCCTTCTTCCTCAGGAATATGTTGACGAGCGAGCGCAGCTCCTTGGGCTTGAACGGCTTTTTGATGTAATAATCCGCACCGAATTTTATGGTCTTGAACCTGTTTTCCGTGGCATCCCTCGCGGAGACGATTACGATAATCGTGTCCTTGGTCGAAGGGTCCTTCTTGGCAGTCTGGCAGATGTCGACCCCGTCGATGCCGGGCAGCATCAGGTCGAGGACCACGAGGCTGGGATTCCATTCCCTTATTGTCTTCAGGGCCTCGGTTCCGTCGTAAACCTGCCTTACGTCGTAGCCCTGGCCGAGCGAGACCTTTATGAGCTGGTTGATGTACTTGTCGTCCTCGACTATGAGAATCTTCTTGAGCGAGGGCGCGTCGAGCGCATACCAGGTGACGGTGTTGCCCACCGAGCGCGATTCGACCGCGGAATTTTTCTTCAGCGTATCAAGGTACTTGAGCAGCTCTGCCTGCGGGAGCCCGAGCTTCTCCGACAGCTCGTTCTCGGTGAGACCGTGGCTTTCCGAAAGCAAATCCAGAATGTGGGCCTCGGGCATCAGTGGTTTTGTCATGTCATCGCCGATTACCTTTCATATGCCGAGTATTTAAATTCTCGCGGGGTTTATAAAACCGTGGCCAAGACATCGAGCTTTGCAGAGCGCATGGCCCGGAAGGCCAGCAGCGTCGGTTCAGAGGAGCTTTTGCTTTACGCTTTTGAAATTCTGGGGAAGGAGTTCGGGTTCGAACTGTGCGGCGCCGGAATCTTCGTGGTCGGAGGCATGCGCATGCTGGAACTCGAGGGGAAGGAGGCGCGCAGGCTCGAGGGAACGTACTACGGCACGGCGCTCCGCAAGGCCGCGGATTCGGGCGAACCGGCCGTGGACAATAACATAAGCGTTTATTCCGAATTCCCGGACTCGAGGGCGCTCGGCGCCAGGGGTTTCCGATCATTCATTTCATTGCCGCTGCTGACCGGGAAGAAGGCGCTCGGCGCGGTTTACTTCGCCAGCAGAAAGGAGAACGCCTTCGGGGAGGAGGCGCAGGCGGAGATGATGGAGAGGGCCGGCGGACTGTCCGTTGCGCTTGCCCTGACGGTTGCTTCCGAACGGATGCGCGACGCCGAGTCGCGGTATTCGCTTGCCATGGAAGGAGCCCGCGCCGCGATCTTCATTCTTGATTCGGCCGGGAAAATTCTCGAGGCGAACAGGAAGGCGTGCGAGATGCTTGCCGCTGACGCCAAGGACATTGCGGGGCAGGAGCTCATGTTCGGCTTCGAAGAGCCCGAGAGGTTCAGGGAATGGACCAGAAAGGGGAGCGGCGAATTCGTCTGCAAGACGAAGAGAGGCAGGATTGTAGAATGCGAGAAACGCGGGGCGGACGGCGGTGCCGGCGGCTTCGTGGGGGGCGATGCAGACGGCCGTGTGGGGGGTGCCGGAGGTTCCGCTGGGAGCGGGAGTGGAGGACGCGAGGGAGGCGAGGGCGGTGGAGGAGTAGTTTTCATTTCGTGCGAGGACGTGACAGACAGGCTTGCCGCCGAGAGATTCATGGAGATGAGCAGGGGCGAAGGCGAGATACGCTTCATCCTCGACGAGGACGGCAGGTTCGTGGAGGTGCGCGGGGACACGCGGCGCGCGCTCGGCTACTCGCCCGAGGAGCTCGAGCACTTCCGCCTCGAATCTCTCGTACGCGAGTCGGACAAGATGATGCTGGGCGAGGGCGGGTGGAGGAAAATCAGGATGAGCACCCGGGAGGGCGCGGACAAGGATTTCGAGGTCAGGTTCAGCTCCGTGATGGGGGGCGGCGGGAAGGCGCTCAGGGTCTACGGGATTCTTTTCGACGTGCACGAGAGGGACAGGATAAGGGACCAGGAGCTCATGTTCTCCGAAATAATTTCCAACTCGACCGATTCGATTTACATGATTGACAAGGCCGGCTACATACGCTACTGGAACAGGGCGGCCGAGGAGCTTCTCGGCTACAAGAGGGAGGAGATAATGGGCAAGGAGGCCTCGCTCGTATTCCCGGGCGACAGACGATGGGAACTGGACAGGACGATACGGAAGCTCGAGAGGCAGGGAGAGGCCGAGGACATGGAGAGCGAGAGGCAGGCGAAAGACGGGACGAGAGTGGGCGTATTCGTTTCGCCGGGAGCCATAAAGGACGAGAATGGCACTGTCGTGGGGTATATCGAGATGCTCCGCGACTTGCGGGCCGAGAGGAGGATGAAGAGGACGGAAGAGACGCAGAGGAATCTGCAGGACAGGGAGAAGGGCCTTAGGAACAAGAAGAAGGTGCAGTCGCTTTTCCTATCCGCGGTCTCCCACGAGCTCAGGACCGCGCTCACCAACATACACGGCTACTCCTCGCTGCTGCACGAGGGCGAGGTTGGCGAGCTCAACGGCCAGCAGAAGGAGTTCCTCGAGATAGTCGTGACCGAGACCGAGAGGCTCACGCGCCTCGTCAACGACATAATCGAGATGTCGAAAATCGACGCCGGGAGGTTCAACGTCAATCCAAAATATTTTGACCTGAGGGAGCTCGTGGCGAAATGCTCCTGCGAGTCGCTCGCCATGGCAAAGGGGATTTACGTGAGGTGGAACATAGGGGATGACGTGCCGCAGGTTTACGGCGACCCGAACAGGATATCGCAGGTGCTGATAAACCTCGTCTCGAACGGGATAAAGTTCACCGACAACGGCGGGATAACGGTAAACGTCTTCAAGAAGAGCAAGTCCTTCGTGCAGGTCGACGTGATTGACACGGGCATCGGGATAGCCGGGGAGCACATCGGCAAGCTGTTCGGGAGGTTCTACAGGGTCGACAAGACGGACAGGAGGTCCGGAACCGGCCTCGGACTCGCCATATCCAAGGAGATAGTGGCGCTCCACGGCGGGAGGATAAGCGTCGAGTCGACGCCCGGCTCCGGCAGCAAGTTCAGCTTCACGCTCCCGACCGAAAGAAAGAAAGGGAAGGAAAAAGCACAGGCCTAGGCCTCGAATTGATAAATCGAAGAGCAGAGGATGTAAAGATAAAAAAATCGAAAGCAGGAAAGAAAGGGCGGGCTTCGAGAGAGGAAAAGGTAAATACCTGAAAGTAGATGGAATGACAAAGCCTCGAGGATGGAAATGGCGAGGCCTCGAATCGGGATAAAATTGAAATAGGTTTGTTGTGATTGATTAAGAAGCTAAAGAGCGGAGTTCAGGAGGATGGAAAGATGGTAAAAGACGCCATAAGGCCAGTGCATCCTATCCGCAGCTGTATTAATTTCTCCTCGGTTAACTTCATTTTGGTGAAAGTCTGTTTGTCCTAACACAATATCCGCAGGAACATTATGATCCTGCGGTAGTTCTTT
>JAPLWU010000025.1 GCA_026396425.1 Microcaldota archaeon
GAGCCCCTCAGCGTCCGTATGCCCGCTTCCAGCTCCTTGTACCTCAGCGCGTCGTTCTTCTCCTTCTCGAGTTCGGTCAGGTAGCCCTCCCTCTCCTTCATCACAATCGTGGCGTCGTTGACTTTCTGCTCGACTTTCGCCAGTTCGCCAACAGCCTCCTTTTTCTTCTCCTCGAATTCCGCAATGCCGGAAACGGCCTCGATGATTCCGCGCCTCTCCTTCGGGCTCATCTTGATTATCTGCTCGACCTCGCCCTGCGCAATCACATTGTGGTCGCCAATCTGCGCGCCCATGGGCCTGAGGACTTCCATCACGCGGATGCGCGTCATCCTCCTCCCGTCATACCTGTATTTCGTTTTCCCATCCCTTCTGATGGCCCGCCTAACCTCCAGTCTCTTCCCGTTATTCAGAAACAGGCGGATTTCGGCCTTCTCCGAGCCCTGCATTATCAAATCGGAAACTTTCCTCGCCCTCAGCGTCTTCAAGCTCGTCTCGCCCAGCGCGAACCTTATCCCGTCGCAGATGTTGCTCTTCCCGCTCCCGTTCGGGCCGGCGAGGCAGACGAAGCCGTTGGCTAGGGTTATGTCGGCGCTCTTGAATGACTTGAAATAGCGCAGCTGCACCCTCTCGATGTACACCATTTCAATACCTGGCCGCCTTCAGGACAAGAGTATCCCTCTACCCCTATATAAATTTTTACCACATACCCACGCCCTCGGCGCGGGTTATCCGTCTGCCGCAAGCCCACCTGGTCGGGCGTGGGTATGTGACTGTGCGGCATCCCCGGCCCTGTATTTTTGAAAAGTTTTGTAGGTTATCCCCAGCTTTTTCACAGCCTTCATGCGCCCGCCCTCGCGCGCAACTGCTCTCCGGGCTACTTCCCGCGTCAAATCCACAAACGGCCCGTCCTCTGGGCATTTTCTTCCCTTCGTCGTAAGTATGTGTGCAATCCTTTCGGCAATGGCAAGCCGGTTCTCCCCTGCTTCCAGCAATGACGCAATATACTTCACCCTGTCTTCGCAACTCACAACTGCCTTGGGCTTCCCCTCTCTTGCCTCGCGCCCATCCCCACCACCTCTTTTCTCCCGCGCCCCTCCGGTTTCGCCCGCCTGCGTTTTCGGAGCCTTGACCCGCAATGCCCCGCGAGCAACCGGCTCGCCCATGCACCTCACCAGCACCCCGTAAACTTTTTGCTCCAAACCACTGAGCCTTTCGTAAGGCCTTTCGCCGTTTCCCGCACATCTTCCCAGGAGGATTTCGGCAGCCCTCACGTCAACGTTGGTCATCCTCCCTCCTCTCTTGTCTTCAACAACGCAGGTCGCCGCCAGCACCAGCACTCCGAGTTTTTTGGCGTCGAGATTCAGTTTGCCCGCCTGCGTTGCCGCGCCATCCTCAATCCCGATTTCAAGCCCGGCCCCGCTTACGACGCTAATCATATACTTCTTCGTTCTCCCGAAGCTTTCCCTTGCTTCCAGGCGGTCATCCTGCTTTTTCTCCGCCATTGCCACCGTTATTCCAAGCCTCCTGAGCGCCTCGCGCCGCGAACCCTCCCTCGCCTTCGCTGCTTCTATTATCCTTGTGTCGGCCGCAGTAAGCTCTTCCTCCTTGATTACCTCTCCCTTCCTCGCCCACTCCCTAACCACCGGCAGCGCGTGATTCACGTGCGCTACTTTCAGAAATCTCCCCGTAACCAGGAGGCTCGCAACGTAAAGCACTTTCTCGAGCTCATGCATCCCCAGCTTCTCGCTGTTGAGCCGGCCATAAACGGATTCGTCAAGCTCAATGTTTGGCGTCTTTTCGGTTATCCCCCCGAATATCGCATTCACCTTTCCCCTAATCGTCGCGGTTCCATGCGTACTCCCAAAATTCCCGAAGCCGCGCTCTGCCCAGGGTCCTTGATGGTGAAACCTTGCTTCGGCAGGCCCGAATCCCAAACCGAAACCGGGCTGGCCCGACCTATTAAACAAAACTCTCCTCGTCTCTCGGTTTCTGAACGTCTCCATAGTCCGCCCCGGCCAAACCAATGCCAAAAACTCGGCAGAAGAAGTTAATAAATATTTACTTGGTTCTCCCCGGTTACCCAGGCGGTGCGTATATGTAAATTTTCTTACCATCTGCTCAGTCCGTATAGCATGGCTTTTTGTTCCTCAAATCCGCCCCCGTTCAACCCCAGCTTTATGGCCGCCACTTCCTTCGAGCCCTCGAACCTGAGCGCGAGCTGGAAGACCCTCTTCTCGATTTCGCGGGTGAGGTCGTCCATAACTCCTCCGCCCCATGCTTTCTCAACCTTTATTCCGCACCTTACTCCATCCCGGCATATCTCGTGCCTGCCTGTTTCCCTCGAAAGCAAGTACCCAATGTACAAAACGCGGCCGAGTTGCTCATCCGAGATTCCGCATTCATTTTTTATAATCCCGATGACCTCTTCGTCGCATCCGCACTCGCGGCCGTCAGCGAACTTCGCAATCTGCCGCTCGATTCTCGCCCTCAGTCCGGCAAGCGGGCCAGGGTCAGTTGTTGTTTTACGTTCCTGAACTACGACCGTAGCGGTATCCCTCATTTTGAGATATTTGCAGAGAGTTTCATCCGATATCCCGAGCCTTTTTGCGGCCAGAGCGTTGTCCCCCTCCCTTTCGGCCGCCATTTTGGCGATTCTTTTCTTGAACCCGCCGAGTTCGCCCACGTCGGCTCCCGTCCGCGTGCATTCGACCCATCTTTTCCCTGCGGCAACCTCGAACATGCCTATGGTCGCCATGTGCTTATTCTCGGCCGCGAGCAAGGCGACATAGAGAGCATTTCGCAGTTCCCTTCTCCTAATCCCTTTCTCCCGGATAAACGCCTTGCCGTCCTTGCCCAGGTCAATTTTCGCCCCGACTTCCTTCGCGAACCCCGGTAAAATTCCCTCGAGCTCAGCCAGGCCTTTCTGACTCCCGCCATTGGACGGAGCCTCGGTTTCGCCGTGCTCCTTGCCGGGCTTCTTCTCCCCGCAATACTTCGCTATCATCGGCGGGCTGACGCCCATCCAACGAGCCGCCTTGGTTATGTTGCCTCCGAATTTCTTCAGCGCCAAGGCAAAGATTTCGCGCTTCAGCTCCTCGCCTTCACCGCGGGAGCCTTTCGTCACGGTTTTGGCCAATTCGATTCCTTTGCACGCCTCTTCGGCTCCTATCGATTTTTTTCCATCCCTCTCGGAAATAAGCACGGCGGCCGCGAGGGCAACATGGAGCTTTTCCATGCGCAACATGGACAGCCCGCCAATCACGGCCGGCTCTTCGGTCCTGTCGATTTTAGTCCCGAGCTTTTCCAATATCCCTCCAACTTTGGCCTTAAGCTCCGAAACCCTGCGCTGCGTTCTTTTCTCAAAAAAACCAAGGTGTTTATCGTCAGAGAGTGGCTTTGATGCCGCCTCTGGCGCTCCTACTCCACCTTCCCCCAGCCTGAGCATCCTGTAGACCGTATTAACATTGACACCCAGCTTTTCAGCAGCCATTTTTGCGCCGTCCCTGTCCGCTTCCTGCCTCATCACGTCAATCTCCAACTCCAAAAGCCCCTCCTTCCCTGCCCTCCTCGTTCCCCCCGGCATAATGCGGGCCAAATCCCTTGCCGTGCGCAAAATGCTCTCGTTTACTTCTCCGCCGTCCGCCAGTAAGGATGCGATATACTTGACCCGCGGTTCATCCGAAAAAGCCGCTCCGGTGCGCTCCTCCTGCATGGGCTCGGCCCGAAAAAATCTCCTCTCGGCAGGCCCGAATCCCAAACCAAAACCTAGCTGGCCCTGCCTGCCGGACAAAACTCTCCTCGTCTCTCGGTTTCTGAACGTCTCCATAGTCCGCCCCGACCAAACCAATGCCAAAAATATGCCCGAAGAAATTAATAAAGATTTAACCGGTTTCTCTCAGCCTCTCGTCAATCCGGTCTTTTGAAATCCCGAGCATCCCGGCGGCTTTTTCTCTTGAGCCCTCCCTTCTTTCCGCCATGCCCATGACCCCCCGTTCTATGCGTTCGTTTTGTACCCCCGTTCTCGAAACCGAATCAAAAAAACTAAACGCGGCATTCAGATTGGTTGGGCCAACGAGCGCCTCTCCTCCGTATTTGGCAAAAAGCATCGCAACGTAAAGGATTGTTTCGCGCTGTTTCTCCGAAAGCGGGAACCCGTACTTGGCAAGTCTGCCCTCGAAGTACGCTGCAGTCGCTTCGTTCACATTAACCCATGGCTCGTTGAATTTTTTCATTACTGCTTCGACAAAGGCCATGGTGTTACTGCCCCCTTTCTTTTTCGCCTCAACCGTGGAAGGGTCAAGCCCGAGCAGCGCAATTGCCTTCTCCGCGCCCTCCATGTTTTTCACTATCCTAAATATCGTCCTCTCAAGCGGCGTCAGCCGGCCAAATTCCCGCTTTGCTCCGGTTGCCCATCCGTCAAGGAGCTCCTGCGCCTTTTTCACATGCCTTATGTGCATGAACCTGTCGTCGCCAACAAGCGGAACCGCGACGTACATCAAGTCCTTAAGCCTGCCCTCCAGCCGCCGTTCTTTTATATAGCGGATTACGTCGTCGTCAACCTCGACCCCCCGCGCCAGCCCGGCTTCCCTCAGTATGCAGGCAACCAAGACGGGAATGGTTTTCCTGATGCCGGCCTGCCCAATCTGCCCCCGCCTGTTGTGTTCCATAACCGAGGTTTGGCGGAAGCCCCTCCTCTCGCCGGGCATCGGCCCTAACACGAACGGATAAGGGCGGAAGTAGGCGTTCGTGTTTCTCTCCAATGGCCTCTCGCCGGATTTCATCCCCTGCATAAAAGCCCCCAGCGCTTAAAATATGCCGAAGGAAGTTAATATAGATTTACTAAACGTTCGCCGCAACCAACAGAAAAATCCAAAAAAAGTTTTCGCGTTCGATGCACTGACAAAATCAGAGTTTCTTTCGAGTTAGTTTCGCTTTTTTATTCACTCGATGTTCGCGACGACTCTCCCGGAAACGGTATGATTCGTCCCAGTATCGCAGCTCGAAGCCGTCCCGTCATAACCCGGAACCGTCTCGCAGTTCTTGTACCAAACCGAAACCGCCATCCTCTCAAGAGTTCCTCGCGAGGGCCTCGAGGCCCCCTCGTTTATGCTGAGCGTGAGTTCCAGCTCTTCCCCGCTCTTCACCAAGCCGTCGCCGGCGCTGCAAACGCCTGGCCCGCAAACGAAAGTCCAAGTGTAAGAGCCCGGCCTTCCCACCCCGTCCGTAGTCAAATTTATTTCCTTCGCGAGAACATCGAAGCCGAGCCCGTTGTTGAGCGTGAGTTTGAGCGTGTAATACGGAGGCGGCGAATCCTCAACTTTCAAATAATACGAGCGGCATTCCAAATCGGGCTGGAAGAAGCACTCCTGCCTGGCGTAATTCGAGGGGCTGAAAACCCCGGTCGCGTAAATCGCGGCGAGCGCTGCGGCGAGAATGAGCACGGCCCAGCCGTGGGTCATGAGGTATTCAAATGCCGATTGGCCGCGCATGCTTTTCGATATTTCCATCGTTTGGAATTTGCAGTTAAGCTTATATAAAAGCTTCCGCCATAAAATACAGCTAGTTCTGAATTCGGGAAATGGGGGAGATTGCAATGGCAGTTTATACTAGGGGGGACACGGATGCAAAGGAAGCTGCAACACGAGCCGCCGCGCAGAGGGCGCAGACATTCGCCAGCATCAGGGGCCGGTCTTCTGACCTTGGAAAGTACTTGCCCAACCCGGAAAAACTCGTGCCTGCCGTCTCTACCCTCATCACAAACCTCGAGGCTCTCAGGGCAGAGGCCGCAACCGATGAGGATGGAGGCAGGGGCGGTTCGAAGGGGGCCAAGGGCAAAGAGGAACGAAAATACGAAAAAGAGATAAAAGAACTAATCGCGATTTTGAAAAGATGCGAGGCCGTGCCGGAGTTGAGAGAACATAAGGCATACGAAGCGATTCGCGACATCGCAATTGCAGGCGGGCCGAAATCGCGCGACGCTTTTTCGGTATTGGTGGAAGACCAAAAATTCGAGTTCGTTGCGTCTGTTGCGGGAACCGATTGCCAACTTTCGCATGACGCAACCATGGCATTGGTAACTGCGGGCCAGACCAAACTGCTCACGGAACTTGCCAAAAAAGACTCGCAGCTGGCCTTATCTGCGCTGGAAGAGATGCTGCCTTCGATAGTCAAGAACAGGGAATCTAAAAGGGAATCGCTCGGAAACGACGAAGTGGAAGCGCTCATGACCGTTTTGGCGAAAGGGTCGGAAAAGGCAAAACTTACCGCGCTCGCGGTTTTGGCGGTATTCGGAAAATTCGCGGAGATTGCCATCGCAGCACCGGACTTCCCGCCTGCCATCCGGATGCTTGAGGAGAATTCAAAAGTGTTGGTCCGCAAGTCCGTAATACCCGCGCTCGAGGTTCTTCTGGAATCCGGGTCTGACTCCGCCAAAGAGATTTCGTTCCTTGAACTGTTGGACTGCAAATTGTTCGACAAACTTCTGGAAGCCGAGAAGCGGGCTTCAAATCCCGCGCGAGAAATGATGCGAACGAGGTTAGAACGGAGAATAACTGCCGCGGCCACGGGTCTTAACGACGTCGATACGGTAATGTTCTTCGCGAGGAGCAACTCGCGTTTCTCCAAGCTTGCCAGAGACGAGCTGGCGGAGAAGCTGCTTGCGCTGGTCGCATCCACGAACTCCGCAGCCCTCGAGTTCCTCGCCGAGGTCGGGGACAGGAAAACGAGGCGGGATGCGCTTTCCGGCTTAATCGAGCTTGGCGAGACGGACGCAATCATCCGCCTGATGAAGAACGAGAAGATTTCCGGAAAAGTGATTAAGGAACTGCAGGAAATGCTGCCGGAATTGGTGAAGCAAAAGAACGTGCCGGTGCTCATCGCCCTTGTCGAGAACGGCTCCGTCCGCTCTTCCATCCCCTATCATGTGTTCGGCAAGGAGGTCAAGGGCTTCACGCCGGCATTCCTCGAATTGGAGAAAATGATTCCTGAGCTTAAGGAGAAAGGCGACCTGAAGGCAATCACTTACCTCGCGAATCTAGAATTAGAAATCGCGAGATTCGCGGCAGAGAAGAAAATGACGAAAGCGGAAAAGAAGAAGGCCGCGAAAGCAATGGTAACCCATGCCGGAAGCGGAACCGCAAAGTCGGTTAGACAACGGAAGGAAAAACTACCGAAGGTATCCGAGCCGCCCACTGCCGCGAGGCAGGCCCTGGAGGAAATGGTGCTCGGAATCATCGAGAAAAACGGCCTGAAGGCAATGAAAGAAGAAGCTGAAAAGGTAAGCGAGCCGAATGCGAAGCTGAAAGAAGTAATGGAAAAAGAAATACTCCCAGCGCTCGTTTCCGTCGGCATGAACGGCTCCGAGCGCGCACAGACGAAAGTGGTTCACGCCCTGAACGCTCTCGACAGAGTCGAGGAGATAAAACAACTCGAGCTTCATGGCGGCGCAACCGCGCAGGCAGAGGCCGGGTACGTGCTGAAGGTCCGCGAGCTCACAAAAGGACTCGATGCGAAGTTCACCCCGCCAGATGAAACGAGGGGCAGGAGCAGGGGCGAGTGATTTTCCCGAAATGTATATAAATACGATATTGGCTATATAATGCCACCTCTTTTAAAGTTCGACGGGCGCAAGCCCTCCCCTTGAGAAATGCGAGAGGTCGCAAACAAGCCGGATAGGCGCGTTTTGCTGTGTATACCTCACGGGGTTCAAAAAACCACGATACGAGTGACCATTTATGGGCACTGCCAACCAGCCAAGACACGGCTCGCTGGCCTTCCGTCCGAGAAGGCGGGCCTCGAGCCAGATGCCACGCGTGACTAGCTGGCCTAAAGTCGGCGAGAAAGTCCCGCTCGGATTTTTGGGCTACAAGGCAGGCATGACCCACCTCGCAATCATCGACGACTCGCACAACGTGACCAAGGGCCAGGAAATCATCGTGCCCGTAACCGTCGTCGAAGTCCCGCCGCTCCTGGTCTATGGGCTCCGCGCTTATCTCTCGGAGAACAATTACAGGTGCTCCTTCTCGGACGCCCTTGTTTCCGACGAGAAAATCCTCAAGCCGCTCAACCTCCCGAAAAACGACGGCTTGAAAAAAATCGAAGACAATGTTGATGTAATCTCCGACGTCTCCCTTTTAGTGGCCGTCCAGCCCTCGAAAACAGGAATAGGGAAGAAAAAGGCCGAGCGAACCGAAATTCCGGTGGGCGGTAAGGACGCGAAGGAGAAGCTCGAATTCTGCAAATCCCTGCTCGGAAAGGAAATAAACTTCAAGGACGTTTTCAAGCCGGGCGAATATCTCGACATAATCGCGGTTACGAAAGGCAAGGGCTGGCAGGGCCCGGTCAAGAGGCTGGGGGTCGCGCTCCAGAGGAGGAAGGCCACCAACAAGCGAAGGCACGTCGGGACCCTCGGCCCGTGGCATCCCGCATACGTCATGTTCACGACTCCGCAGGCAGGCCAGATGGGCTACCACAAGCGCACCGAGAGGAACAAGCGCGTCTTCGTGATAGGCGAGAAGCCCGAGGAGATAAACCCCAGGGGCGGCTTCCCGCATTACGGCATCGTGAAGACATCATACGTCCTGCTCAGGGGCTCTGTCGCGGGCCCGAGGAAGAGGCTCATAAAGATGAGGAAGGCTACGCGCTATTCCGGCGAGGTGCACGAGCCCCAGATAAAGTACGTTTCATTAACCTCCAAACAGGGATAAAAAATGAAAGCAAACGTTTACTCGATTGATGGCGCCGTCCTGCGCGAGACCGAGCTTCCGCAAGTTTTCGAAGAGGACGTGAGGCAGGAGCTAATCTCCCGCGCGGTAATCCACGAGCAGTCGCTCAAATACCAGCCCAAGGGCGCTTTCCCGCGCGCAGGGCTCCAGACCACTGCCGAGTACAGGGGAAGGAAGGAGGACTACCGCTCCATAAAGAACCACGGAATCTCGCGTTTGCCGAGGGAAAAACTGCCCAAGGGCAAGTTCGGAAAGGTGCGCAGGGTTCCGCTCGCCGTAAGCGGCAGGCGCGCGCACCCACCCGACCCCAACAAGACGCTCATAGAGAAGATGAACAGGAAGGAATACGGGAAGGCGCTCAATTCGGCCATAGCCGCCTCTGCCGACATTTCGCTCGCGAAGGCGAGGGGCCACGTTGTTGACGGGCTGAAGGCCCTCCCGCTCGTGATTGAAGATAAATTCGAGTCGCTCAAGAGGACGAAGGACGTCCTGAAAGTTTTCTCTTCGCTCGGAATTGACCGGGACGTGGAAAAGAGCAGGGAGAACGCGAAAAAGAGGACGGGCGTTCAGGCAAGGAGGAGGGGTGGAAAGCGAACCCCGAGCTCGGTTCTCGTTGTCGTTTCCGGCGATGTCGACGTCGCGAGGGGAGCGCGGAACATCTGCGGGGTCGACGTTGCCAAAGCGGACAAGCTGACCGCAAGCCTTCTCGCGCCAGGAACCCACCCCGGCAGGCTCACCCTCTGGACCGAGGCCGCCTTGAAAAAATTGGACGGGAAAGGCGCGGTCGTTCCGAGAACCAACCCGATGGCGCAGTCCAAACCAAGAAGGGCCAACACCAAACAGAATACTAGACAGATTACAGGAAAGAAGTCCAAACAAAAGTGATTTTGATGGTTCTCAAATATCCCGTTACAACCGAAAAGGCCGTGGGCATGATAGAGCGCCAGAACACGATCGTGTTCGTGGTTGACCCGCGGGCGACGAAAACCGAGATAAAGACGGAGTTCGAGCGGGTCTTCAGCGTCAAGGTCAAGGCCGTCAACACGCTCATCACGATGAAGGGGGTAAAGAAGGCGTTCATAAAGCTCGCCGAGGGCTTCTCGGCCGACGAGATAGCCGCCCGGCTCAAGATAACCTAGGTGTCACATACTCACGCCCGACTGGGCTGGGATGTGAGAGCAGGATAAGACCGCGCCGAGGGCGTGGATATGTGGTTTGAATGGGAAAGTTGCTTCTGCAGCAAAGGCGCGGGAAGGGTTCTCCCGCCTACAAATGCCCTTCGCACAGGTACAAGACCGAACTTTCATACAGGCGGTATGACGAGGCCGAGAGGAGCGCCTCAATCCGCGGGTACGTCGCCGGTTTTGTCGACGACCCGGCCCGCTCCGCGCTGCTCATGAGCATCGTTTTCGAGAACAGGGAGCGCTCGCTGCTGCTCGCGCCCGAGGGAATGAGGATGGGCGACGAGGTGCAGGCAGGAGCAAAGGCCGGAATCTCGCTCGGAAGCGTTCTCCCGCTCTCGGTTATCCCCGACGGGATGCCAATATACAACATAGAAAGGGCGCCGGGCGATGGCGGCACGTTCGTGAGGAGCGCGGGCTCCTCCGGATACGTCGTATCGCACGAAAAGAACGCAGTCCTCATTTCGCTTCCGTCGAAGAGGACCGTCGCGCTCAGCGGCATGTGCCGCGCCCAGATAGGCGTCGTCGCCGGGGGCGGAAGGCTCGACAGGCCCATGATGAAGGCAGGCAAGATGTTCTACGCCGCAAGGGCGACTAACAGGAGCTGGCCCAACGTGCGGGGAGTGGCGATGAATGCCGTCAGCCACCCGTACGGAGGAAGCCAGCACCACGCTGGAAAGTCGACGTGCACCTCGCGCAACGCGCCGCCGGGACGAAAAGTCGGGCACCTGGCCGCCAGGAGCACCGGCAGGCGCAAGGGCAAGCTCAAAATCGGCTCATGAGCCGTGTTTGGTCACAGGTGATATTCATGGCAAAGAAGTTCAACAAACGCAAATGCATCGGCAATGGCGAACGTTCGAGCTCGCTCGAGGACTTCGAGTGATTTGACGGCGATGACGGAGAAGTTCGTTGGATGATTGGTGATATTCATGGCAAAGAAGTTCATGTACATGGGAAAGGAGCTCTCCGAGCTCACCGCGCTTTCGCTCGACGAGCTGAAGCCGTACCTGCCCTCGCGCGCGAGGCGCCTTGTCAGGCGCATGCCGGTCGAGTACAAGAAGTTCGTGGCAAAGGTGAGGAAGCGGATGAAGGCGCTCGAGCAGGGCAAGGAGCTCAAGCCAATCCGCGCCCATCTGAGGGAGGCCGTCATACTCCCGGAATGGGTCGGCCTCACGTTCGCAATCCACAATGGCAAGGAATTCAAGAACGTCGTGATAGACGAAAGGATGATAGGGAGGCGCCTCGGCGAGTTCTCCCACACCACCCGAAACGTCGTACACTCGGGCCCGGGAGTCGGGGCAACGAGGGGCAGCAAGTACATACCGCTCAAGTAGGTGTCGCACATGCCGCACTATGGATACTCGTATGTTGAAAAGAAGGGCGTCAGGTCTGCGCGCTCGCAGCTCTACGACGTCGACGCGTCATACAAGGACCTCTGCCAGGTGTGCAGCAACGTGCGCGGAATGACGCCGGAAAAGGCGCTCGAGCTCCTGGACAAGGTCACGCGCCTCGAGTTCCCCATCATCTACCATTCGCACAGCAAGCACCTCGGCCACAGGCATGAGCTCGGCGGCAAGAAGGGCAGATACCCCAAGAAGTGCTCCAAGCTGGTAATCAAACTAATCAAGAACGCGCTCGCCAACGCCTCGAACAGGGGGCTCGGAGAAGATTTGGTCATTGCCTGCTGCTCGGCGAACAAGCTCAGGACGTACCCGCGCGTCGCATCGAAGGGAAGGTGGGCGAGGGCCAACTACGAGACCGCGCGCATCGAGATGGTGCTCGAGGAGTCGCCCGAATCGCGGAAGGAATTCGAGCAGAAGAAGAAAAAGGCCGCCGAGGCAATCGTGAAGGGCGCGAAAAAGGAAGTCAAAAAAGCAGAGGGTGCCGTGAAGAAGGAAAAAGCCGAACAGGCAGCCGTGAAAGAGGCCGCAAAACAGGAAGCGAAAAAAGAAAAAGCCGAGGGGGCAGCCGCGAAGGATTCTGCTAAAAAACAATCTGAAACTCAAGCTGAAACGAAGTGAGTGGTCGCATGGCGATTGAACGAAAATTCATCGACGATTCGATAAACAGGTACCTCGTCTCCAAGTTCCTGGAAAAGGAGCTCGACAGGGCGGGCTTCTCGAAAGTCGACATCCAGAGGACCCCGATGGTCACGCGAATCTCGGTCGAGGCCATGAACCCGGGCCGCGTCATCGGCAGGAAAGGCAAGACGATAAAGGACCTCACCGACGCGATTCACAACTCGTTCAAGCTCGACAATCCGCAAATCAGCGTCGTAGAAGTGCGCGAGCCCAACCTCGAGCCGCGCCTCATCGCCAAGCGAATCGTCAAGTTCATAGAGATGGGCAAAAATCTCAGGCGCATGCTCCACATGTCGCTCAAGATGGTCATGGATTCCGGGGCCCTTGGGGCGGAAATAGTCGCGAGCGGGAAAATCTCCGCGAAAGGCGGAAGGGCGCGCAGGCTCCGCGTTTCAGCCGGCTACCTGCCCAAGGCGGGCGAGCCAGCGAGATACGTGAGCAAGGCGCACGTGACCGCGTACCCGAAGGCGGGCGCAATCGGCGTCCTCGTCTGCATCGTGCAGCCGGGCACCGTCTTCCCTGACAAGCAGACGCTCAAGCCGGTCGAACTGCCGAATATCATTGCGGAGGCTGGGCTCGATGAGACGGTCCCGGTCGTCGGAGAGCCGGTAGGCGGACCGGGCGAGGCCGGGGAAGCCGGCGAGGCAAGGAGGAAAAAATCCGAGAAGGGCGCGCCAAAGCCCAGGAAAAAGGAGGAGAAGCCAAAGGAGAAGGCCAAGGAACCCGAGGCCAAGGCCGAGGCGTAAAAATAACCGGTGTTTGTGATGGCCATATTAAGAAAAAATGAAATGCGCGAACTCGACGAGAAGGCGCTCGCAGCGAAGCTCGACGGGCTGAGGACGGAACTCGGCTCCGAGATGGGCTCCGTGGCATCGGGCGGAAAGGCCACCAACGCGGGCAGAATCCGCGAGATGAGGAGGACAATCGCGCGCATACTCACGCTCCAGAACATGAAGAAGAGGACCGGGGCGAAAGCTCCGGCAGTCGTGAAGGCAAAAGTAAGCAAACCAAAAGAAGAAAACAAACCAAAAGAAGAAACGGAGGCGGTTTAGGACAATGCCGGTCATATGCCCGAAATGTGGGTTGCCCAAGGATATCTGCGCGTGTGAGGCCTTGCAAAAGGAGGACGTGCAGAGGATAAGCATATACACGAAGGCAAAAAAATTCGGGAAATTGATTACCTTCGTGGATGGCATCGAGAGCGAGCACATAGAGAAGACGGCCAAGGAGCTCAAGCACAAGCTCGCCTGCGGCGGGACCTTCAAGGACGGCCACATCGAGCTGCAGGGGGACCACAAGTTCAAGGTCAAGAACCACCTCGTCTCGCTCGGATATCCCGCCGAGAACATAACAGTGCGCTGATGCGCCGGAAAAGGTGAGAATTTGCGGACAGCACGCAACCTGCCCGCCCACGAGCTCATCGGGCTCGAGGCCGAGGTTGTAAGGAGTTCCTGCTCGAATCTCATGGGCAAAAGCGGCAAAGTCGTAGACGAAACGAAGAACACGCTCGTGTTCGGGAAGGGCAATCGGCAGTTCACGATTCCGAAAAAATCCGCCATGTTCCGGTTCGTTCTCCCCTCGGGGGAAACGTGCCTCGTGAAGGGCGATGAAATCATGTATGCGCCCGAGGAAAGAACCAAACGGCTCGCGCAAAAATTGAGAATTTGAAGAAAAAACAAATGCGAAAAAAGTTTGTAGTTTGTGATTATTGAAGGTGTCGCCATGAAATGCGAAGACAAGAAGTGTTTCGTCCACGGGGATGTCAAGGTCCGCGGCTTCTCGGTAGACGGAGTCGTGGTCAGCGACAAGGGCAAGCACACCGTGATAGTCGAGCGCGCCCTCACGCAATACGTTCCGAAATACGAGAGATACGCGCGCAGAAATTCGAGCATCCCGGCCCACAACCCGGAATGCATCGGAGCAAAAGTCGGCGACACGGTGCGCATCTCCGAGTGCAGGAAACTGAGCAGGACAAAGGCCTGGACGGTTGTTCAAATCCTCCAGAAGGCCGAGGCGGCAAAGGTGAAAAAATGAAATACGACGAAATGCTCGCGCCATCGGCATGTGGTGAAGGAGTCCGAACGAGGGTGAAAAAATGAAAGGCCTCCCATCGAGAGTCACGCGCGGCCTCACAGTCGGCTCGAGGCTCGTCTGCGACGACAACAGCGGCGCCAAGATTGTTGCGATAATCGGAGTCATAGGAACGAAGGGAAGGCACGGCAGCGTTCCCAGCGCCGGAGTCGGCGATACCGTAATCGTTTCAGTGAAGAAAGGGACCCCGCAGATGAGGAAGAAGATAGAGCGCGGGGTCATCGTGCGCCAGAGGAGGGAGTTCAGGCGCCCCACGGGATACAGGATAATGTTCGAGGACAATGCCCTCGTGCTCATAGACGACAAGGGCCTCCCGAAGGGGACCGAGATAAAGGGCGCCATATGCCGCGAGGTGGCAGAGAGGTTCCCGAAGGTCGCGGCAATAGCAGCCGCAGTCGTTTGAGTTGATTCTCATGGACTCGAAAAAGCCGAGGAAGCAGAGGGTTGCCCGATACGAGGCCCCGCTTCACGTCAGGCAGGACTTGGTCGCGGTTCACCTGAGCAAGGAGCTCAGGAAAAAGCTCAACGTAAAGAGGCGGGCCCTGCCGGTCAGGAAGGGGGACAGGGTAAAAGTCATGAGGGGAAGGCACAAGGGTCGCGAGGGCAAGGTCATCGAGGTAGACCTTTCATCGCTCAAGATTTTCGTGGAGGGAATCATCCACCCGAGGTCGAGGGGAGGCGACAAGCCCGCCCCGCTCGAGCCCTCAAACCTGCTGCTGGTCGGAGGCGAGTTCGGCGCGGAAGACAGGAAGGCAATGCTTCAAAGGGGGAATAACAGGGGTTGATTGAATGGCCAGAAAAGGTGGATCTCTGCAGCAGACAAGAATCAGCGCCCATAAGACCCTAATGATAAAAAGGAAGGAATACGAGTGGACCGTGAAGCCCGGCCCCGGCCCGCACAAAGCATCTGAATCGGTGCCTGCCCTCATCATACTCAGGGACTATCTCAACCTTGTCGACAACGCCAAGGAGGCGAGGTCGGTCCTTAACGCAGGCGGGCTCATATTGAACGGCAAGAAGACAAAGCGCCTCAACGCCCTCATCGGCCTCATGGACATCCTGCAGCTGCCCGCCATCGGCAAATCCTACACCGCGGTAATCGACAACAAGGCCCGCCTCAAACTGGTCGAGATAGGGGCCGTTAGGTCCAAAACCAAGCTTTGCAGGATAGAGCGCAAGGTGACGACAAAGGGCGCGAAACTCACGCTCGGCTGCCATGACGGCAGGACGCTTGCGGGGGACAACACCTACAGGGTCGGCGACACGGTCGAGGTCGCGCTTGACGCCCCGAAAATACTTTCCGTTTTCAGATTCGGCAAGGACGCGAGGTGCCTCATAAGGAGCGGGAAGCACGCCGGCATCATAGGCAGGATAAAGGAGCTGAGGCCAGGCTCGGCGAACAGGAGGGCCGAGGCCGTGATAACTCCGGAGTCAGGCGGGAAGGAAATCATAACCCTCCGGTCGTATCTGTTCGTCGTGCCGGATGATTACGCGATGGAGTGATTTGAACGAAAATTGAACGAAAAAAATTGAAAGAAAATGCGGGCATCGCAGAAAATAATCAAAAAATAATCAAAAATAATCGAAATGCGTGATGGATTGCAGAATTTGATGAATCGAAAGGTGTGATGGAATGGCGCTCAGGAATATAATAATCGAAAAAGTCACGGTCAACATAGGCGTGGGCAAGGAAGGCCCCGTGCTAGAGAACGCCAAGGTTCTGCTGAACCGGCTCACTGGCCGCACGCCGGTCCCGACAGCTGCGCGCGTCAGGAACCCCATCTTCAAGATAAAGAAGGGCGACATGATAGGCGCCAAGGTCACGCTCCGCAAATCCGCGGCGCCCGAGTTCCTCAAGAAGGCGCTTGACGCGGTCGAATCAAGGCTCAAGGAGACTTCGTTCGACAAAAGGGGCAACTTCAGCTTCGGAGTGCGCGAGTACATTGACTTCCCGGGCGTCAAATACGACCCAAAGCTCGGCATGTTCGGCTTCGACGTGTGCGTCACCCTCGCGAGGCCCGGCGGCCGCATTTCAAAAAGGCGCAGGGCGTCAGCAAAACCCGGCAAGGGGCACGCGATTCCGAGGGAAGAAAGCATCGAGTTCGTGAAGAAGACTTTCGGCGCAGAGGTTTCGTAGGTTGATGGCCGGTAAGGCAGGCGGATAACGCATATGGATGATTCGATTCGCAGGTGATGTTCATGGCAGAAGCAGAAAAAAAAACCAGGGGCTCAGTGGCGGACAAGAAACTCCGCACCAAGTTCAAGGGCAAATCAAGGAGGAAGTGCAGGTTCTGCGGTTCTGCCAAGGGCCTCATCAGGAAATATGACCTCTACATGTGCAGGCGGTGCTTCCGCGAGGTTGGTGAAGGCATAGGTTTTAGAAAATACTGAGGCGATTGCATGACGAACGATCCGCTCGCTGACGCTTTGAACACCATACGAACGCACGAGATTGTCGGCAAGGACATGTGCGACATAAGGCCTGCCTCGAAAATCATACGCGAGGTGCTGGCGATTTTCCACAAGCACAACTATGTCGGCAACTTCGAGTTCGCCGACGACGGCAGGTCCGGCTCGCTAAAGGTCGAGCTCACTGGAAGGATAAACGACTGCGGCGTGATAAAACCGCGCTTCGCGGTCAAGCACGCCGAGTGGAGCAGGTGGGAGCAGAGGTTCATCCCCGGGAAGACTTTCGGCTTCCTAATCGTTTCGACTCCGCTCGGGCTCATGACCAACGAGGACGCGAAGAAGGAGAAAATCGGCGGCAGGCTCATCGCCTACATATACTGAGGCGGAATTGAAAAGCGAAACTGAATGAACTTGAAAAGCGAGCGAAATGGATTGAAATTGGAAAGCGAAACTGAATGGATTGAAATTGGAAACCGAAACGGAATGAACTTGAAAAGCGAGCGAAATGGATTGAAACGTGAAACCAAATGAAATGAACTTGGAATGCGAAACCAAATGGATTGAATTTGATATATAAATCGGATGTCAAAGACGAGGGAATTGCATGATAGCGCTGAAGGAAGGAGTGCAGGCAAAAATCGACGGCACCACCGTCCGCATAAAGGGGCCGCTGGGCGAAATCTCGAAAAAATTCGAATCCGTCGGCCTGAAGATAGAACTGAAGGATGGCGGCCTCTCGGTGGTTTCCCCCAGCCTGATGGTTACCAACACCGCCAAGGCCCATCTCGCCAACATGGTCCGCGGGGTCACGGAAGGATACGTTAAGAAAATGCAGGTTGTCTACGCCCATTTCCCCATATCACTCGAGGTCAAGGGCGGCAAGGTCCTGGTAAAGAACTTCCTCGGAGAAAAGAAGCCGAGGGAGGCGGTGATTCCCGACGGGGCGAAAATAGAGATAAAGGGGCAGGACGTCACTGTTTCGGGGATCGACAAGGAGAAGGTGGGGCAGGCCGCCGCAAACCTGCGGACCGCCACCAAGATATCAAAGCGCGACTCCAGGGTGTTCCAGGACGGGATATACCCGATATTGGAGGATTAACACTCCGAGCTTTAAATAATGGCAAATAATATCCGATGGATGGACAAGAGGATGAGTGGATGAATCCCAAACACAAGCCGAAATTCAGGCGTTCCAACTACGGCCGCACCGACATGAGGAGGGTCAAGGACAACTGGAGGGCGCCGATGGGAATCGACAACAAGAAGAGGGAAAAGCTCAAGGCTTTCGGCGGAATCCCGTCAATCGGCTACGGGGCGCCGAGGGCGACGAAATACCTGCATCCCTCCGGCCTCGAGGAGGCCTTCATAACCTCGCCGTTGCAGGTTTCGGAAAAGCTTGCCGGAAAGGCAATACGAATCGCTTCACAACTCGGCAAGAGGTCGCGCTTGCTTGTGCGCGAGAAGGCCGCAAAGCTCGGAATAAAGGTGCTCAACTAGGAAGAAGAGGATTGTGTTCCATAAGTGATTGATAAGGTGTGTCGATTATGGCAATCAAAACCGTGAAAAGGCTCGCAGCAATGATTCTCCGGCGCGGGGCCAGCGCAATCAAGATAGCCTCGGGCCAGGATAAGAAGGCCGGCGAGGCCCTCACGCGCGAGGATGTGCGCGGCCTCATCAGCTCGGGCGCCATCTACGTCGAGAGGAAAAGGGGCGTCTCGAGGGCGAAGGCGAGAATCCGCGCGAGGAAGAGGAAGCTCGGGAGGATGCGCGGCCCGGGCAAGAGGAAGGGGAAGAGATTCTCCCGCCTTCCGCAGAAGACGCAGTGGATTGCGAGAATCCGCGTGCTGAGGAGGGAGCTTGCCGCGCTCCGCGATTCCAAGAACATCGACAACAAGACGTACAGGCACATGTACGCCATGGCGAAAGGCGCGGCCTTCAGGTCAAGGGGCCAGATGCTCGCGTACCTGAAGGAGAACAATCTCATGCTAGGTTCAAAGGAGTGATAAAATGCCGAAGGCCACAGGTCCAACATACAACGTTCCTTTCAGGAGGCGCAGGGAATGCCTTACCAACTACGCGAAGCGGATAGCCCTCCTGAAGTCCAAGACCACCAGGATGGTCGTTCGGAAGTCCAACAGGCGCGTGCTAGTGCACTTCGTGGATTATTCGCCCAAAGGGGATGTCACGCGGGTATCCGCCGACTCGGCCCAGCTGGGGCAGTTCGGCTGGAAACCCTCGGCGAATCTCCCGACGGCTTACCTTGTCGGCTTTCTTGCGGGAAAAAAGGCGGGGAAGGCGGGATTGAAGAAGGCGATTCTCGATGTTGGGCTTCAGAGGCTCCAGAAATCCTCGTTCGTGTTCGCGGCAGCCAAGGGCGCATGCGATGCGGGGGTTCAGGTTCCATTTTCGGCCGACATGCTCGACGAGGCAAGGCTCTCGGGCAGGCACATTTCGGAATATGCGAAGTCAAGAGGGCTGAAGGACCCGATGGAGAATTTCGAGGCCGTCAAGGCAAAGGTAAACGGTGGTGCTCATGGGGAGAAGAAGGCGTAACAAGGGAATACCTACCGATGACGAAGTGGCGCCTGAGTGGGTGCCCAAGACCGAAATCGGCAGGAGGGTTCACAGCGGAGACGTCATCTCCATAGAGGAGATATTCGAGACGGGAAAGCCCATACTCGAGCCGCAGATAGTTGACAAGCTGCTGCCCAACCTCAGCAACGAGCTCATCGAGGTCTGCGTCACCCAGAGGATGACCGACTGCGGACGAAAGGCGCAGTTCAAGGCCATCGTCGCGGTGGGCGACGGAAGGGGCCACCTCGGCCTCGGGGTGGGGAAATCAGAGGAAACGGGCCCTGCGGCAAAGATGGCGTTCCGCAATGCGAAGAAGAACATAATCAGCGTTCCGCTCGGCTGCGGCTCGTGGGAGTGCGGCTGCGGTACGACCCACTCGGTTCCAATCAAGACGAACGGGAAAAACGGCAGCGTTTCGATAACGATCAGGCCCGCTCCACGCGGGGTGGGAATAGTCGCCAACGAGACGGTTAGGCGGATTCTGAGCCTCGCCGGAGTGAAGGACGCCTGGTGCAACTCAAGGGGAAGGACGAGGGGAATATACAACACCTCGATGGCAGTTTACCATGCGCTCGACAACCTCAACAGGATGAAGATAAGGGGCCAGTGGTCCTCGCAGGACCCGCAGCCCGAGATGCAGCCGCCGCAGGCAGCGCAGGCTGCCCAGAAGCCGGGCCACGAGGCAATGCCGGCTGCGGATGCAGCAACACAGACTGCGGATGCAGCAACACAGACTACGGGTGCTTAAGATGGAAAAAATTCTCGCGGTCATTCGAATCCGGGGCAACACCGGAATCAGGGGCTCAATGAAGGATACGATGAGGATGCTGCGCCTCACGCGCGTCAACCACTGCACGCTCTTCGAGGCCACTGCGCAGAACCTCGGCATGATAAAGAAGTGCAAGGACTACGTGACCTGGGGCGAGGTCGACAAGGCCACGCTCTCGAAACTCCTCGAGAAAAGGGGAAGGATTGGGCAGAGGAAATTAGATGGCAAAGACCTCGAGGAATTGAAAATTAAATCGTTCGACGAGCTCGCGGATGCGGTGCTCTCGGGCTCGCTCCTGCTTAAAAATTCGAAAATCAAGCAGGTGTTCAGGCTCCACCCGCCGAGGAAAGGCCACAAGTCCACGAAGGAATACTTCCCGCGCGGTTCGCTCGGCAACAGGCGGGAGAAGATAAATGAAATAATAGGAAGAATGGTGTAGGATTTAAGGTTGGTACGCGATATTACTCACGGACTGGTGGAATTTATGGTCAGACGCCACAGGAAGAAGAACACAAGAATGCTCGGCTCCCGCTCTTGGGGCCACGGCAACATAAAGAACAGGCGAGGAAAGGGAAGCAAGGGAGGAAGTGGCCGGGGCGGCGGGCAGAAGCACAAGTTCAGCTACGTGACCGCATACGACCCGGACAGGTTCGGCAAGCACGGCTTCTTCAGGCACGGCGCGGCCGCGCCCACAAAGGTCATAAACCTCTTCCAAATCGACGCCATGGCGAAGAAGGGGATGCTCCAGAAGAGCGGCGAGGCCTACGCGTTCGATTTTGACGGCAAGGTTCTCGGCACGGGCCGCATTTCGGCGAAGGTTTCCGTTTCGGCCCTCTCGTTCTCGAAAAACGCCGAGGAAAAGATAAGGGCGGCCGGAGGGGAAGCGAAGCAGGAAGCCAGGAAAAAGTCGCCAGAAAAGTGATGCGATGAAACTCGACTTCATAAGACCGGTTATACACTTCCTTCCGGAAGTCAAGAAGCCGGCCAGACCGCCGAACCTCAATGAGAAGCTCATGTGGGTCATCGCGGGCCTCGTCATCTATTTCGTCATGTACCACATCTTCCCGATAGGCGTTATAGTGCCCAAGGGCGGGCAGACAGAATTCCTGCAGGTCATAATGGCCAGCAGGATCGGCAGCCTAATCACCGCCGGTATCGGCCCGATAGTGCTCGCCTCGATATTCCTCCAGCTGTTCATCGGCGCAAAGATAATCGACATCGACATGTCGGACCCCAACGACAGGAAGCTGTTCCAGGGGACGCAGAAGATGCTTGCGCTCATCCTGTGCTTCTTCGAGGCGGCAATCTACATAGTTTCCGGCAGCATCCAGGTCTATGGAATGGCCGGCACAGGCATGGTTCCGCTGTTCGGAAGCATCCTGCTCACGCAGATGTTCGTCACGATACAGCTCGCCTTCGGTTCAATCATGCTGCTATACCTCGACGAGGTCATCTCGAAATACGGAATCGGGTCGGGCATAAGCCTGTTCATCGCGGCCGGAGTCTCCCTCTCGGTGTTCCAGGGGCTCCTCTCGCTCATAACCGGATGGGGGCTCGCCGACCCATCGCGCTCGGTGCTCAACCAGCTCTCCGAGGGCGGCGCAGACGCCCTCTCGCGGGCCGTGCTCGCCCTCCTGCCATTCATATTCACCGTAGTCGTCTTCCTCGTGGTCACTTATGCGGAGGGGATGAAAGTCGAGATACCGCTCTCGCTCGAGCGGGCCCGCGGGTTCGGCGGCAGGTACCCGATAAAATTCCTCTACGTTTCGAACATCCCGGTCATACTTGCATCCGCGCTCCTCCTCAACCTTCAGCTCTGGGCCCGCATTTTCATAGGCCGGAGCCTCGAAATTCTCGGAGTGGACATCATCCCGTACATAGCGGTGGTGGGGCAGGACGGGAGGATAACCGACGGAGTGCTCTATTTCCTAAGCCCGCTCTACTACAATCCCATCAGCATCGGCTATGACGTTTATCTCTCGCTGCTCTCGGCACCCACGCCGTTCTTCAACATCCCGGAATATTTCCACATACTCACCTACACCACATTCCTCGTGGTCCTCTGCGTCGTGTTCGGTAAGTTCTGGATAGAGACGACGGGCATGGCCGCCAAGGATGTCGCGGCCCAGTTGCAGAAATCCGGCCTCCAAATTCCGGGCTTCCGCAGGGACCCGCGCGTGGTCGAGAAGATTCTCGACAAATACATACCGACAATCACGCTTCTGGGAAGCGCGTTCGTAGGCCTCCTCGCCGCTTTCGCCGACCTCACCGGCGCCCTCGGGACGGGCACGGGAATCCTGCTCACCGTCGGCATCCTCCACAAGATGTACGAGGACCTGAACACCCAGAGGATGTTCGACATGTACCCGCAACTCAAAAACATAGTGGGAGGATAATCAAAAATTTACGTGGTGATTTTGTTATGATAATCGTTCCCGAAACTTCGATAAATTTCGAAATTCTCGCGCCGGCCTCGAGGCCGAAAACAAGCGAGGTGATTTTGTTATGATAATCGTTCTTGGAACACCGGGCGCAGGCAAGACGACCGTCCTCAACGAGGCGGTCAAGGAAAATCCGGCCTGCAAGGTCATAAACTACGGCGACATCATGATAGACCTGGCCATCAAGGATAACCTCGCCAAGGACAGGGACCAGCTGCGCAAGCTTGGCATAGCGCAGCAGAAGCGCATCCAGATGCTCGCGGCCCAGATGCTTTCCGAGGAGCAGGGCGACATAATACTCAACACGCACGCGATAGTAAGCACTCCCAACGGCACCATCGCGGGCCTTCCATTCGACTTCCTCTCGAGGCTGAAGGTCGATGGCCTCATCATGATAACCGCCCCGACTGCGGACATATTGCGCAGGAGGAGGGAGGACCAGACGCGGGTGAGGGACGCGCAGAGCGAGGAGGAGCTCGACGAAATCCGCAGAATCAACATGTCTTTCCTGCACATATACGCCGCCCTTACCGGGGCCCCGGTCGAGCTGGTCTACAACCGCGACGGGAAGCTCGAGGAGGCCGTCAACAGGGTGCGTGAGCTCATGAACGCGTGGTGGCGCAAATGAGCGAAAAGATTTTCGGGACGGGCACAGGAGCGTGGCCCGAAACGCTCGGCGGAACGGTTTTGGCGCAAACGACTTTCGAGGCGGGTTCGCCCGGTTCGCGATTGGGATGGTGGTATGGATGAGCCTCGAGTTCGAGTATTACGTGATATGCATCGTCGCCGGGCTCTACACGGCCGTTTCGCGCTACATCACAGTCAGGTTCGGGAACCAGCAGAAAATGGAGGAGATCAAGAGGAGGATGGACGCGCTCACGCGCGAATACAAGAAGGCCTCAAGCGAGAAGAACGATGCGGAAATGAGGCGCATCGAGAAGGAGCAGCAGAAAATTCTCCCCGAGATGATGGGCCAGTCCCTCGGGCAGATAAAGCCGCTCATAATAATATTTCCGCTCATAATCCTGCTGTCGGCCGCGCTAAAGGCGCAGTTCCCGGACTTCGCGATAACCCTGCCGTTCTCGCTCCCGATAATCGTGCAGAACCTCGACAAGTTCCCCAACTGGAGGGACACGTTCGGAGCGTACGGGTGGTTCTGGGTTTCGGTGATATTCATCTCAATGGCTTCGCAGCTGCTCGTTTCCGCTGCGAAAAAATTCAATGAAAAACCCAAGGGTGGTGTGATTGGAAAATAAATGCTCGGTATGCGAATGCCGGATAAGGGCAAAAAATACGAAAAGGAAGTTCGGCAGCTCCGTCTGCCAGAAGTGCGTGCGCCTCATCACGAAGCTCGCTGCCCGCGTTTCGGACAACGAGATGAAGCTCGAGGACGTCCCGCTCAAATACCAGTACTACGTGAAAATAGTTTCGAAGGAGGGTCTTTAGTGAGCCAGATAATCTGCATCTCCGGAATGTCCGGAAGCGGCAAGAATTCGGTAGGCGAACTTGTGGCCAAATCCCTGCGGATGCGCCTCGTCAACCCCACGTTCAAGACTCTTGCGAGGGAAAGGGGCGTTTCGCTCATGGAATACCAGCAAATGGCGAACGAGAACAGGCGGATTGACATTGACTTCGACAGGGCAATCGGGCGCGAAGCTGCGAAGGGAAACTGCGTGATTACCACGTGGCTCGGCCCGTGGATGGTCAAGAAGTGCCTGCGCGTCTGGCTCCAGGCCGACGAGAAAACCCGGGCGGCAAGAATAGCGAAAAGGGACAAAATGTCAATGGCCGCGGCTCTCGCGCATTTGAAAAAACGGGATGCGGACAACGGGCGGAGATACGCGAAGCTCTACGGCATCGACATAACCCGCCACGCGGATTTCGACTTGATAATCAACACGAAAAACTTCAGGCCGAGGCAGTCTGCCGCAATCGTAATCGCGGCCGCGAAAGCCAACGCATGACAGAGATGGTGATTGAATGCCAGCAATGGAACCAGGAAGAGTTTGCATAAAGACGGCCGGCCGAGACGCCGGCGCGCGTTGCGTCGTGCTGAGGCGCGAGGGCGGGAATTTCGCCATAGTCGCCCAGGCCTTCAGGAAGAAGAAAAAGGAGCGCAAGGTCAGCATGAGGCACCTCGAGCCCCTCGACGTAAAAGTCGACATCTCGAGCGAGGAGAACATCCTCCAGGTGCTTAAGGGCTGAAAACAAACCAACTTGGCGATTGAAACCGTGCGGACCTCGAGGAGCGAGGATTTGGGCGTGCGGGAATTGTGGATTGGATGGCCGAGATTGCGAAAATCGAAGCGGAGACGGATGCCTCATACGGCAGGAGGCCGGAGGAGCGCAGCATGGAGGAACTCATGCAGACCGGAATCGTCCTGGTCGACAAGCCCTGCGGCCCGTCGAGCCACGAGGTTTCGGCATGGGTACGCCGCATGCTCGGCGCCGAGAGGAGCGGGCACTCCGGCACCCTCGACCCGAACGTTTCGGGGCTTCTGCCGGTCGGCATCAACAGGTCGACGCGCGTAATGCCTTTCATCACGAAGAAGACCAAGGAATATGTCGGAATCATGCGGCTCCACCAGCCTGTGAGCGGGGAGAAACTCGCTGATGCCTTCGCGCATTTCACGGGCGGGATAGAACAGCTCCCGCCAAGGCGCTCCGCCGTAAAAAGGCAGGTCAGGAAGAGAAAGGTTTATTATCTTGACACTCTAGAATCTAATGCACTTTGCGTCCTGTTCCGCGTCGGATGCGAGGCGGGCACATACATACGGAAGCTCTGCTTCGACATGGGCCAATACATGGGATGCGGTGCGAACATGGAGGAGTTGAGGAGGACAAAGGTCGGAAATCTCGGCGAGGAAAGCGCGTCAAAGCTTCAGGACCTTTCGGACGCCTTCTGGGCTTTTGGTAACGGCGATGAAACCCGCCTAAGGCAAATCGTGCGTCCCATCGAGAGCGTCCTCGAATTCCCGAGAATCTGGGTATCCGATTCCACCGTCGATTCCATCTGCTCCGGCGCCCAGCTCGCAATCCCGGGCATCGTGCGCTTCGACGAAGAAGTGCGTGCTGGCAGCGACGTTGGAATAATGTCGCTCAAGGATGAACTCGTTGCAATCGCCAGCGCGCTCATGGACGGCCGCGAGCTCTCCGAGAAGAACAGGGGAATCGCCACGAAGACGATAAGAGTGGTGATGAAAAAGGGAACGTACCCGAGATGCTGGTAATAGCCGCTCGAAAAATGCGAGAACGAACTCTCGCGATGATGGCCGCTCGAATTACTCGAACGAAAAATACTGGAATGAACGAGCGAAATGTTGTTGTGATGTTGATTTGCAGGTGAAAAAAATCGCATCATCAAACTCATGCCGGGGTGGCGGAACCTGGTAACGCGCACGCCTGGAACGGGCTTTCTTGGTTGCGGTTGATCCGCGCCGAGCAAATCCCCCGGCAGCGTGTGCCCTCACGGGCTCATGGGTTCAAGCTTTTTTCTTTCTCCGAGAAAGAAAAAACCTTGGAAAAAAGAAAGAGGCGCCTGCCCTTCGCGGCGTCGCCTCGATTTCCAAAAAGCTGCCCAAAAATCCCATCCCCGGCGTGTATTTATCGGATGTATCCGCGTATGGAAGACTGATTTGAAGGGATGATCGGATGAAGAAGAAGGAAGCCCCGCAGAAACCCGCCGGCGAAAACGCGC
>JAPLWU010000056.1 GCA_026396425.1 Microcaldota archaeon
GAACGCGCCGGCCTTGTAACGGCGCTTTCCGGAAAGCAGGGCTCAATCTCGTTCATCGGCGCCGTTTCCCCGCCCGGCGGCGACTTCTCGGAGCCGGTCACGCAGAGCACCCTCCGCATCGCGAGAGTATTCTGGGGGCTCGACGCAAAGCTCGCCTACAGCAGGCACTTCCCCTCGGTCAACTGGCTCACGAGCTATTCCCTCTACGATGTGGAAGAGTGGTGGTCGAAAAAGGATGCGGAATGGGCCGAGAACCGCGCCAAATGCATGGAGCTTCTCGAGCGCGAGTCTTCCCTTGACGAGATTGTGCGGCTCGTCGGCCTTGATGCCATTCCGGACGAGGACAAGCTGGTGATGATGATCGCCGGGCGAATCCGCGACGAGTTCCTGAAGCAAAATGCGTATGATAAGGACGATACTTACACTTCGCCGGAGAAGCAGGCTTCGATGATTTCGGAAATAATAAAATGCTACGGGACATTCCAGGCCGCCCTCGCCTCGGGAAAGAAGTTCGATGAACTCGCCGCGCTCTGCTTAAAGGACCTGGAGAAAGACGTAAAGTGGGGTAATTGAAATGCTCGAATACAAAACGATAAGGAAGATCGCAGGCCCGCTCGTTTTCGTGGAGATGGAGAACGCGAGCTATGCAGAACTCGTGAAAATAAAACTCGAGAACGGCGAGGAGAGGACCGGCCGCGTCCTGGAAATCGCGGGCAAGAACGTGGTCATACAGATGTTCGAGGGCTCGCTCGAGGCCGACATGAAGGCCACGGTTTCGCTCACCGGAAGAGGAGTGGAATTGGGCGTCTCGCCCGACATGCTCGGCTGCGTTTTCGACGGGATGGGCAGGCCAATCTCGGGAAAGCTCATAGCCAAGGAAAGGCTCGACATAAACGGAAACCCCATCAACCCATACGCCCGCGAGAATCCTTCCGAATTCATCGAGACCGGCATATCGGGCATTGACGTCATGAACACGCTCGTGAGGGGCCAGAAGCTTCCGATTTTTTCCGGTGCCGGCATGCCGCACAACAGGCTCGCCATGCAGATTGCCCGCCAGTCGAGCCTCAGGGGAGGCGAGAAGTCTGACTTCGCCGTCGTGTTCGGGGCAATCGGAATCACTTTCGAGGAGGCGGAATATTTCACCTCCTCACTTAAGAAGACGGGCGCGCTGGAGCATTCCGTAATGTTCCTCAATCTTGCCAACGACCCCGCAGTTGAGAGGTTAATCACCCCGAGGATGGCGCTCACGGCGGCCGAATATCTCGCGTACGAGCAGGACATGCACGTGCTCGTAATACTCACGGACATGACCAACTACTGCGAGGCGCTCAAGGAGGTCTCGACCGCGCGAAAGGAGATTCCCGGAAGGAGGGCATATCCTCCCTACATGTACACGGACCTCGCGACCATTTACGAGAGGGCGGGAAGAATAAAGGGAAGGAAGGGCTCAATCACCCAATTCCCGATTCTCACAATGCCCGAGGACGATATCACGCACCCCATCCCTGACCTTACCGGCTACATCACCGAAGGGCAAATCGTCCTCAGCAGGAGCCTGCACAATAGGCACCTCTACCCGCCATTCGACATACTCAAGTGCCTCTCCAGATTGATGAATTCCGGGATAGGCGAGGGAAGAACGAGGGAGGACCATTCGGGCGTTTCAAATCAGCTTTACTCCGCATACGCGAAAGGGGTTGACATTCGCGAACTGGTTGCGGTTATCGGCGAGGCCGCCCTCACCGAAATCGACCGCTCATACCTCACGTTCTCGAGCGAGTTCGAGAAGAAATTCCTCGCGCAGGGCGAGAACGAGAGGAGGGACATTGAGCGCTCGCTCTCAATCGCCTGGGAGCTCTTCTCGCACCTGCCGGCGAAGGAGCTGATGAGGGTCAAGCCCAAATTCATCGAGAAATACCAAAAGGGAAACAAGAATTAAGAATTGATGAATGGGCAAAGGGTGCCTAAATTGGTCTCAGCAACGAGGATGGAATTGCTCAAGCTCAAGAGAAGGATAGCGCTCGCCAAGCGCGGGCACAAGCTCCTCAAGGACAAGCGCGACACGATGATGAAGTCGTTCATGAACCTGATAAGAAGAGTGAGGGAATCGCGGAAGGAAGTCGAGGAGCTTTATTCGGAATGCAACTCACTCTCTAATGAACTCGTGGCCTACAACTCCTTTTCCGAATTGCGCACAATAAGCTCGAGCGCCAACAGGCCAAGAGAGCTTGCAATAGTGGAGGGCCGCGTTTTCTCGGTAAGAACCCCGCAATACGAATTCATGGAACAGCGGACATACGAACAGCAGTTCGGGGATATCGCCCCGCCCGGGGCAGCGCGCACATTCTCGAAATACGATTTGCTCGTGAAAAAAACAGTCGAGCTCGCCTCGCTCGAAAAATCCATAAACCTGCTCGCGGGCGAGATTTCGAGCACCCGCAGGCGCGTAAACGCGCTCGAGCGCATCCTCATCCCAAGATTTGAGAGAGATAGGGATGCGATAAGAATGAAGCTCGACGAAATAGAACGCTCGATGTTTTCTGCTATAAACAGGATGGACTAAAACCCGAAAAGCGCATTCGACTCGATAGCTCGTTGCGCTCGATGTTCTCGGCCACATAAACAGAATGGACTAAAACCCAAAGCGAGCCCGTTCGACTTGATTTTAGCGCCCGTTTAACATGTCCTCCATATGGCGACCGAGAGCCCGATTCTCAGCGAAATTATGCTGGCAAGAAAAACCAGTATCCCTGCTATCGGCGGCACCGCGCTGGTTTCCATTCAACCAACCTTTTCCCCATAAGCAGAAGCTATCCGCCATAATGGCGGTTCGCTGGTTGTAGTGGAATTTTCGATTCCACTGCGGACAAAGTCTGTCGCGGACTTTGTCCCCGCAGGCGAGCCTCATCGCCTTTCAAATTCATTTCTCGACGGACTTAACAAAACCCGAGCCGTCAATCCTGAACTTGTGGTCCGGATTCGACTTGCACACAAACAAGCCGCTTTTCTCGTCTTTTATCAGTTGCGATGTTACGCCTTTTTCCATCCTGCACTTGGTACAGCAGTAGTTCATAACCCCACCTCCAATAACTTTTAGTAGAAGCCGTCAGCCCTTTTCCAGGAGGAGAAGCCTCCTGTCTCCTCAACTGCTACGGCAGTTGCGGATCGGGCGGTTTAGCTTAAAGCTTGGTGGGCTCCATCGCCGCTTTAAGTAGCATCCTAAACCTTAAAAATATTCGCACGCCCCGTTTCCTCGGAAAAGAGGCGTAGTCCGAGGTCAGGCCAAGCATCCCGCCCCAAGCGGATGGACTAAAGCTCAAATTAGAACGCGTTCGATTCTCGAGTTTGGGGCGCTCGAAGTTCTCGGCAATAAACAGAATGGACTAATCAAATCTATTTTTTCTTTCTCATTGCCCCGATGCCGAATACGTCGATGTCGAGCCTTCCCTTCTTTTCGAGCTCGCCGTTTATGTAGTCGAGCAGGATTTTCTTCACCCGTTTGTATTGCTCTGGCGGGAATTGCTGATTGCAGACTGCGTATCTAAGCCCCTTTGCGTTGAAGCAGAAAAGTCCCTCCTCGACATTTTCGCAGTTGTGGCAGAAATAGCAGTTGCGGCACTTGTACGAGCTGTCGGTTTCAAAGCAGTTCTTGACGCTGGTCACGCTGTGGCAGTTTATGCAGAAGCCGCAGTACAGGATTCGCATGTATCCCCCGAAAATGTACTCCGACTCAGTTACTATTGAGTTGAATGCAGACCGTTTTGCCCTCGTGGTCCACCAGGAGCGATAGGTGTCGACGGAGTCGACTATGAAGACCGTATCCGGATTGTTCTGCGTCTGGCCCTCAACCAGCTCGAGCGTGCATGTTGCCTTCTCGGCCACCCGCCGAACCACTTCATCGAGCGATGGAACCTCCCTTGGAGAGATGCTTATCTGCTGTTTCTGGGCCGAATCCAAAGCCTCGCTCAGCGAAACAAGCTTGGATGCTGGGAGCACCCTTAGCAGCGGAAGGTCGACCTTATAGGCCGGAGAGCCCGATGCCCCCACTACGCACTTTATGGCAGTTGCCTTTTCGGAAAGCCATTCCCCGGTTTTTCTTGAAAGCTTGTGCTCAGCCCCAAGCACGACTTTGGTGGCATCTGCAAAATCCCTTTTGATGAAATCGGGCGGTTCCTCCTCCTGAATAACGACTTCTTTCTTTGTTGAAGCGCCTTTTGCTTTGAGTAATACATCAACGATGGAAAATAGCCGCTTGTCCCTCCTGAGTCTCTCGGCCATCTCCGAAACAAGCTTTTCCTTTATCCCGCCGTACCTGTCCTTTGCAAGCTGGAGGTTGCCTATGAGGTAGTTCTTCGACCTGAGGTTGAAGCAGAACATGCAGTTGGTGCAGCCCGAACAGTTTATGGTGTAATACGAATCCGATATGCCCGCGGAACAATAGCACTCGAAGCTCCGGATGGCACCCCTCACCGAGCACTGCACGCAGCGGATGGAGTTGCTGCAGTTCCAGAAGCCGCTTACTCCGTAGATCGAGTCGGAATTCCGCCCGTTAGAGCAAAAAGCCGCGTATTTGGTATTGGTGACGTCGTGTGAATGCATTACTTCAATGCAGTCCGTGCAGTTGTCGACTTCCATCACGTTCATGTTCTTGCCGAAAATCTTGTTGCCGCAGTATACCGCCCTTTCGCTTGCCGCTTCCAGCAGCGAATCGATATCCTTTATCTCGTTTATGTTGAACGGCTCGAACTTCAGCCTCGCAACTTCGTCCTGCGAAACGTAGGCCGCCCCGTCCAAATAATAAGGGCTCGAAACAACCACCTGCTTTCCCGAAACGGACGAGGGCTCAAGCTTGTACGGGAACATCGTTTCTTTCAGGTAGGGCGCGAACTCCTCGAGCTCGCCGACTTCCTCCCCGAAAATGATGCGGCATGTGCGCTTGAAATCCTCGTTTAGTTTGTTCATCCCCAGCACCCATTTTTTAGAATTAGCCTACTACTATCTCCAACGGAGTATTTAACAATTTGTGGTATTCCTGCAATACCACTACTATTAAATACATAACGGCGCAAATTATTTTCATGACTCTCGAAATACTAAGAAAAGTCGGGCTTTCGGAGGGCGAAATTAAGGTATACTCGGCGTTGCTGGGTTTGGGCGTATCCCCCGTTAATAAAATTCATGAAAAAACCGGCATCGAGAGGAGGAACATCTACGACATTCTGAACAAGCTAATCGAGCGCGGGTTGGTAACGTATATCACCGAGAATAAAAAAAGGTTTTTCCAGATATCGCACCCGAACAAGATTATTGGGTATTTGGAGGAGAGAAAGCACGAGATAGAAAGAATAGAGGGCGAGATAGAAGCCGAGATTCCCTCGATTCTCAAGGAATTCGAATCTATAAGACCGGACATAAATGCCGAGATTTACAGGGGAGCCGACGGCATCAAGGCGGTCTGGGAGGACACGCTGAACTACAAAAAGGTCTATTGGATTGGCTCCGGTAGATATGTCCCGAAGAGGTTCCCCCATTTTTTTGCAAGCTGGAACAAACGAAGGATAAGGCTGAAGGTGAAGTGGTATAACCTTCTTAGGCACGAAATGAGAAGGGAAGTAAAACCGATGCCGCTTGAGCATGCGAAATTCTTGCCAAAAGAATTTAGTGGCAACCCCACCGTCATTTGCATTTACGGGAACAAAGTCGTCAATTTTTTGTATGGCGACCGTCTTTTTGCGTTTGTCATCGAAAGCAAAGAACTTGCAGAAAGTTACGTGCGCTATCACGAATACTTATGGGACTCGGTCGCCAGCCAGAGCTCTATTCGAAAGCGAGCGTGAAACTGAGGCAGTTGAATAGCCGACTATCCGGTTACCTTGTAGACCACGCTGTTCTCGTGCACCTTTCCTGCGACTTTTAGGCCGATTGACTGGCCCGCCTTTGCATTCTTTACGGTTGCATGCTCTATCTGCATCGAGTCGACAACCTGCTCGACCGCGTCGTGCGCGCCCTCAATCGAAATCCTGTCGCCGGCGTTGAGCGCGTCGCTCAGCTCGATTACGGCAACGCTTATTTTCGAGAAGTAATGCAGAACCCTGCCTATCTGCTTTTTCTCCATAATTCACACCCCGCTAATTTTCTAGGGAGGTGTGGTATAAATAGTTTACTCCCGAACCGCAGGGGGGCACATCCCCCCTTCAGTTTCAGGGCCCAATTTTTGCCTCGAGCAAAAATGGGCATATTTGCGCCGCGCGCAAATAATGTCCTCCTGATTCCCCCCTACGGACAGAACTCAAATCTTCCCTTTCACCAGCTGCCCGTCCTGCATGTAGATGACTTTCTCGCCTTTTGCCGCCACGTCCTTGTCGTGCGTGACGACTATGAGCGTCTTGTTCTCCTTCTTGTGGAGACTGCCAAAGATTTTCAGGAGCTCCTCGCCCGCCCTCGTATCGAGGTTTCCGGTCGGCTCGTCGGCAAGTATTATCTCGGGGTTGTTGGCGAGCGAGCGGGCAATGGCGACCCGTTGCTTCTCCCCTCCGCTAAGCTCGTTCGGAAGATGGGTCATGCGCTCCGCGAGCCCCAGCGAATCGAGGATTTTGGCCGCCCTCTCCTCCCTCTCGGCCTTGGGGGTGCCGGTGAACATCATGGGCAGCGCCACGTTCTGGAGCGCGGTCAGGGTCGGTATGAGGTGGAACTGCTGGAAAACGAAGCCGAGGTTCTCCCTCCTCACCCGAGCAAGCTCGTTGGAGTCCATCTCGCTCGTGTCTATGCCGTTTATGTAGACCCTGCCCTCGGTCGGTATGTCGAGGCATCCCATGATGTGGAGCAGCGTGCTCTTTCCGCTTCCCGACCTTCCCATTATGCTTATCCACTCGCCTCGCGGGATTGACATCGTTATGTCTTCGAGCGCGCTGAACCCCGTCTCGCCCATCT